>JAIPJT010000019.1 GCA_021733985.1 Victivallales bacterium
TGCAATTAAGCACGAACAAGCTGAAGCTTGAACTCCAACATTTTGATTTTTAATCGCACCAAAAAAATCTTCGTTTGAAAAATAACGATAAAAGTCTAATTATAAAGCCTATAGTTGTTTTCGTTCAATCACTAAATAAGGACATTCTCAACACTTATTTTTTTAGGTTTATGTTCCACATTGATGTACCTAAACATAAGAAATGTCTGATTGTCAAAAGGATAATAGAACTTATTTTTCTACCAGTAAACAATGTTATAATGAAGTTTTTGTTGATTTAAATTGGGAACAGAAATATACAGCCCCGGTAATGGCGATGTAATTAAAATTCCCCTCTGTTGTCGGTGCGGTGCTGGGACAATGAAGATTCGTTAACTTATTTACATGATGGGCTTATCCTAAAATATATGATAATGGATAAAAATATCTCTAATTAACACTTACAATGGCTTTATCTTTAATGTCAACACACGCCTCTTGTCGGCTTTTAAGACTTTTACATTAATTATATTTTCTATGCAGAACTCATCTCCCGGGTCCGGTATTTTTCCTGATTCAGCAGCAATAAGACCCCCTATAGTGTCGATATCCTTGTCTTCAGGCAATTTTATATCAAAAAGCTCTTCTACATCATCGAGCAGTGTTCTTGCTTCCAATATATAGGAACCGTCTTTTTCGGGAGTAGGTATTATCTCTTCTTCTGTTTCATATTCGTCATGTATTTCACCTACAATTTCTTCAAGAATATCCTCCATGGTAATTATTCCAGCTGTGCCACCGTACTCATCTATTACAACAGAAAAATGATTTCTGGATTTTTTTAATTCATTTAACAAAGTAAGTGTCGATTTTGTTTCAGGAATATATATCGGTTTATATGCAAAATTCTTTAATGATTTATTTTCTATATTATCTTTTTCCAAGAAATCCTTTGCAAGTATAACGCCGCTTATCTCGTCCACAGTATTATGATAAACCGGTATTCTGCTGTGCCCGGTTTTTATAAACAGGTCTATTGCTTCTTTTATTGAAGAATCAAGCTGTAAAGCAACAACATCGACCCTCGGGGTCATTATTTCGCGCACAATAGTATCATTGAGAGCAAATATTCCCCTAATCATTTGTTTTTCATCTTCTTCAAGGCTGTTATTATTGTCCTCATCAAAATTATCGTTTTCGATCAATGACATTATTTCATCTTCAGTAGTGGGTCTGTCATCTTCCTGTGAGTATTTTCTTTTGATTTTTTTCATTATAAAGTTCACAAGTAGAAAAATAGGCAGCAAAAGTGTTGTATTAAAAAATTTAATAATAGGAATAGTAAAATTTAAAACCTGCAAGTCATATTTCATAACAAGCAGCCTTATAAAAGCCTCAGTCAATATGATCATCCCAGAAGAGATTAATAGAGCGGGGACCAAATGCATTAAAACACCGGACAAGATTCCTACACCTACAATAGGTTCAAATATTTTATCGAAATAGTTATGAAAGATATAAAAAACCAATGAAGCAATCAGTGAAATCAAGAAAACTATAATAAACCTGAAGACAATCAGATATGCATCCTTTTCTTCGAGCCAGGTTTCGATTTTTTTTGCCTTGTGTTTATCTTCCTCTTCAATTCTTCGAACCCTTCCCCAGCTGAGCTGTGAAAAGGCTACCCATGAGGAAATCATCCATAACGAAATAATTACAGTAATTATTAAAAAATTAATAAACATATATTCTCTTATTTCTCCTCCTGAAAAATATTCCTGAGATTAAATTCTTCTATAAGCTTCTTCATGACAGTGCGTTCTTTGCGTCTCATTCGTTTTCTCGCTGCAGGCTCAAGATCGTCCTGACCTGTTAAATGTAATATACCATGAACAATATAAAGGGTCATCTCATAAGCAAAATAAGATTTTTTCCTTTTTTCTCCTTCTAAATACGCAGCCCCCGGATATATGAAAAGCTCTCCGGCTATTTCCTCTTCTGTAGGTTTCAAGGAATTGTCAGCTCCCATTTCCCGATAATCAAAGGATATAACATCTGTCACTCCTCTATGTGCTACAAACTGTTCATTTATTCTTGAAATAACTTTAGGGCCTACAAAGTTAATTGAAAGTATCTGTTTATCTTCAAAATTAAGCTTTGTCAGCTCCACTATTCTTGCCGCCATTTTTTTGAACAGCTTTTCCCTTATTTTTAAGGCTTTCCTTTGCTGCTTTGAATAGATCACCTTCATTATCATTCTCTTCTTCTTTTGTATATCTTACCCTTGTATGTAACATTGAATTAAGTGTTTTTATTATACTGTCTTTAATTTTTGCCAATTCCCAAAAGGTAAGGTCTGCCTCGTACAGCTGGCCTTCTCTGATACGTTTCCTGATAAGCTCTCCAACTAAAGCTTCAACTTTTGAAGGAGTAGGTTTGGTTAAGGATCTTGATGCAGCCTCGCACGGATCAACCAGGCTTAGTAAGACGATTTCTTTTTCCCTTGGTTTTGGCCCAGGATAACGATATTCTGTTTCTGTAACTTTGTTTTTATTGTCAGATTCTTCCAAGGCACGCTTGTAAAAATAATATACTAAATCAGTACCGTGATGCTGTTCTATTGCATCCCTAATCTGTCTGCTTAATTTATATTTAATAGCAAGATTCACCCCCTCTTTAACATGATTTAGGATAACTATGCTGCTCATAGCAGGTTTCAGCACAAAATGCCTTTTGGAACTGTCAGGATTATTTTCAGTAAAATATTCTGGTTTTGACAGTTTCCCTATATCATGAAATAAAGCATATACTCTGGCTCTTAAAGGATTTGCTCCGATAGCATTAGCAGCCTGTTCTGCCAATGTAGCAACTATCAATGAATGATGGTATGTTCCTGGCGCTTCGAGCTGGAGTCGCTTAAGTAACGGATGATTATAATCACATAAACTTAACAGGCTCATATCTGTTGTAACCTGAAAAACAGATTCAAGAATAAACAGCATTGCCAGTGCAATTATCGCTGTAGCCAGCCCATTAGCCAAACTTAAAGCCACAATCCATGTAAAAAGGTCGGGACTGTGAAATATCACGTTACATAATAAGAGCACCTGAACAACTATATATACAGTTGATATAGCAAAAACAGTTTTCAGAAAATATCTTTTGTAGTTTTTTGCATTATGAACAATATAACCTGAAACACAGGAAACAGCCATTCCCATAATTACAACACTACTGCTGTCAAGCTTTACCGCTGCCACAAGAGCAATAAACAGACTTGAAAAAGTTGCAGTCCTTACTCCTGTCAAGACAGACAGTAATACAGCAGTCAATCCGAGGGGAAGCAGACATATTTTAATACTCATCGGCAGACAAAATTCTCCGGACAACAATATATAAGCTTTTTCGGCGAGGAAAATGCCTATAAGCGACAGAATGATGACTGTAGCAGTAATACCCATTTTTTGATTACTTTGAAAAATTTTAGGATAAAGATAATAAAAATATAATCCGGTAACTGTTACTATAAGGAAGCTTATTACCAAATTCTGTATAAAATTTTGCCAGAAGTTTTGATATGCATTTCTTTTATTTTTTTCTTTTTCATAAGAATTAAACTTTTGCAGAATACTTTCTGTTACCTTTTCCCCTTTCAATAAAATTATATCACCTTTTCTGACTTCTCTGTAAACATTGTTTTTCTTCGATGAAGCCTCAATTTTTCGTTCAAGATTTGTCAGTTCTTTATTATATTTGAGATTTGGGTGAATAAATTTTAGTGCAAGCTTATATAGTGCTTTTTTAACCCTGACTCTGTTTTTAGGCGAGTATTGCGGCAAAATTGATTCAGTCAACTTTTGGGCTGCAGTTTTAGGTGTAGCAATACTGCTTATCGGCCGGGCTTCACGATAATGCCGTTTGGTTTTATCAAGAATACATATTTTTTTATCCTGATTTTTATATTCTTTTAATATTTCAGGATCGATTATTCCGCTGTACAGAATTGAACTTAACTTTTTCTTAAAAGAGTTCTGTTTTTTTTCGCCGCCAATTATCATTCTAATTGACGAAATCACATCCGGTGAAATAGGAAAATTTACCTTTGTCTTATTAACTGTGCCTGATTTATCAGATAAAATTAAGTCTATAATTTCACTTGCCTTTTCGATATCCTCTCTGCATTTATCCTGTTGTAATTCAAAAATTAATGCTACATTTTCTTTTGCTATATTCTGTTTCTTTTCAGTAGCACTTTTATCAAGATACACAAAGTTAAAATCAGAATAAACAGTCGTTGGTGCAAGTTGATTTTCTACAAGATAAAATTCAAAATTCTGTTTATCAGGAACTATCAGTAATAAAGCTGAAAAAGCCCATACTGTAGTAAGAATTACAAAACTTAGAAACTTAGATTTATTTACTGCATGCCCAAGTGTCTGGTTCTGTTTGAGCCTGGTTTTTTTTGTTGCAAGGCCTTCTTTTTCAAGTTTTTTTCTTTTTTTACTTTTTTTAAAAACACCATACATATGATATTTCCAGTATACTTAATTGTTAATACAAAATCATAAAAAAAATAAAATAATAACTGCAGATCAATCCAAGACTATACTTTATTCTCCGATTATTTATCACTCACCATTTTCATATGCATTTACTATTTTTTCGACCAATGGATTTCTTACAACATCTTTAGAAGTAAAATTTAAAAAAGCTATCTCGTTAATCTGCTTCAATACTTTCATTGCATGGACTAGGCCTGATATCCTGTTACCAGGCAAATCTGTCTGTGTAGGATCACCTGTTATGATACATTTTGATTCAAAACCGATTCTGGTTAAAAGCATCATCATCTGTTCAGGTGTAGTGTTTTGAGCTTCATCTAAAATTATAAATGATTTGTTAAGAGTTCTCCCCCTCATAAAAGCAAGTGGTGCAAGCTCTATAACATTATCTTCAATTAGCCTATTGGCTTCATTAAAATCGAGCATCTCATAAAGAGCATCATACAAAGGCCTCAAATAAGGTTTAATTTTTTCTTCCAATGTACCGGGTAAAAATCCTAAGTTCTCCCCTGCTTCAATAGCCGGTCTCGTTAAAATGATTCTGTCAAAATTATGTCCCAAAAAATACGATATTGCCATAGCCATTGCAAGGTATGTCTTTCCTGTACCTGCAGGGCCGGCTCCAAACACAACATCTTTTTTTTTCATAGCCCTGATATAATTATACTGTGTTATTGTCCTGGGTACAATTGTGTTTTTATTTGGGCTGACTTTTATAATTTCAGAGTAAAGGTCTTTCACAGAACAGCTGCTGTGTTTATTGACCGCGGCAAGGACCAGTTCAAAATCTTTATGGTAAATTGTATACCCTGATTCATAGATCTGAACAAGTTCTGAAATAAAAGTATAAGCTTTACAAGCTGAATCTTTATTTTTTGAAGTTATTTTTATACGGGAGTTTTTTGCAGAAATTTCTACAGAAAAATGTTCCTCAACAAATTTTTTGTTATTAACATAATCGCCTGCAAAAAGAGCATTAACTGCTCTGGGCTCATCCAATACAATTTCTTTTTCTGTCATAAATAAAAAATTAACTGTTTAACGTAGTAACCTACTTTTTAAAATAAAACAAGATTAAGAATTTAGTATTAAACCTTGTTTTTTCAAGCGTCATTATCAGAAAAAGCCCGTTGTTATTTAAAAACTTCAGGGCTAAACCCGAAGCATTGAATTTTCTAAATTCAATGCTTCCAGTATAGCCCTGTTAATTTTTTTTAGATAAATCAATAAGATGCATCAGGAGAAACGTTAGGAATACTTAAAGTCATTCCAGGCTGCAGTTTATTACCGTCTGACAGCTTCTTCTTATTTGCCTTTTGAATTTCTCTCCATTTATTTCCATTGTTATAGAATTTCTTAGAAATTGTCCATAGAGTATCACCTTTAGCTACTGTATATTGAACTTCAGCAGGTTCCTTCTTAGATTCTGAACTGCTGAGATCTCCGTCATCTTCAGTCTTTAACTCCTGTCCCTCTTTCACAGGTTTTATTTCAGGTAGACTTTCTTTCATATTGACTGGTTCAGGCACAATCTCTAATGAGGATTCTTCAACAGATAAACCTTTTTTATCTTTCGCCAACGGCGGAGGAGTCGGAGGAGGCTCCCATTGCCTGTAATTTTTTGAAATATAGTTTTTCCATTGTGATTCTTCAGCCCCATACCTGGTCTGTGCCAGTCTCGGTGCACAGCCAGTAAAGGTTACTGCAATTAAAAAAGCGATAATATTATAAAATATGCAGTTTCTACTCATTCCATACTCCAAAATTATTCATATTTTTTTAAAACCACAGCAGCATTATGTCCACCAAATCCGAGATTCATATTTAAAGCTGTTTTGACTTCAGCGTTTTTCGCTTCATTTGGCGTATAATCCAAATCACAGTCAGGATCAGGGTTATGGTAGTTGATAGTCGGAGGTATCACGCCGTCATTAATCGTCTTAATACAGCTTATAATCTCAATTGCTCCTGCTGCACCAAGATTATGTCCAACAGAACCTTTAATACTGCTTATCGGAATATTTTTGGCATTTTCTTCGAAGATTGTCTTGTATGCTAAAGTTTCAAATTTATCATTAAGCGGCGTACTCGTTCCATGTGCATTAATATAATCAATATCATATTTCCCGATACCGGCGTGATTCATAGCAGTTCTTATTGCCCGCACGGCACCTTCTCCGCCGGGTGCAGGAGCAGTAATATGGTGAGCATCGCCTGAAGCCCCGTACCCTGATATTTCGGCCAGAATATTAGCACCTCTCGCCTTTGCATGTTCAAGTTCTTCAAGAATAAGTACCCCTGCACCTTCAGACATCACAAAACCGTCTCTTTCAGCATCAAACGGCCTGCTCGAAGTTTTCGGGTCATCATTCCTCGAACTCATAGCTTTCATTGCACAGAAACCGGCAAAACTGATAGGTGAAACTCCGGCTTCAGCTCCGCCGGATATCATAATATCGGCATCTCCGCGCCTTACCATCCAGTAAGATTCACCAATCGAATGTGTAGAAGTTGCACATGCAGTTAAAATCGCCATGTTCGGACCTTTCGCTCCGTAACGCATTGAGATATTTCCTGAAGCAAGATCGGCAATCATCATCGGTACCAGAAAAGGTGATATTCTTCCGGGACCGGATTTCCACAACAGTGCACTCTGCTTTTCTATAGTCTGTATTCCGCCTATACCGCTGCTCACAATAACTCCGGCTTTATCTCTGTTTACACCTTCCAAGTCTTTAGATAAACCTGCGGATTCTACTGCTTCATCAGCTGCAGCTATCGCATACTGGCAAAAAGGATCAAGTCTTCTCGCTTCTTTAGGCAGCATATACTTCGAAATATCAAAATTCTGAATTTGACCTGCCATCTGTGTGCGGTATGATGAGGGATCGAATCTAGTGACTCTATCTATTCCGCATTTACCGTTAACTATTCCGTCCCAGAACTCAGGGACACTGTTACCCACACATGATAGCGCACCAATTCCGGTAACCACAACTCTTCTATCCATAAATTTACTGTTCCTCTTCTAGAAATTATCACTCTATAATACAAAGGGGCATACCACACTTATTTTTGCGAATGCCCCTTGAAAAATAGCTATTATATGAATTTAATCCTGAAGATTTTGTTCAATATATTTTATAGCATCACCAACTGTAGTAAGCTTTTCAGCGTCTTCATCTGGAATGTCTGCGCCAAATTCTTCTTCAAGAGCCATTACAAGTTCTACCTGATCTAATGAATCTGCACCTAAATCTTCGATAAATTTAGCTTCATTTGTAGCCTGGTCCGGTGAAACTCCCAGCTGATTTACAACGATTTCTTTAACTTTTTCAGCAACTGTTGACATTTTTAATTACCTCCATTTATAAATTAGGATTTGTTAATATTTAATACATATTTATCACTGAATACCCTTGATTATACTCTCTTTGATAAATATTGTCAAATTAAATATAAATAAAATAAGCTTTTTTCGTTAAGTTTATCTTTACATGAGCATTCCGCCATCCACATTCAAAACCTGTCCTGTAACATAGTCCGAATCATTTGAGCAGAAAAAGCAGACTGCATTTGCAACATCTTCCGGTTTTCCGCCCCTTTTCAATGGTATAACAGAAAGGAACGCATCTGTTGCATCTTCAGATATAGCTTTTGTCATATCAGTCTGAATAAAGCCGGGAGCAATTGCGTTTGCACATATTTTCCTGCTGGCAAACTCTTTAGCAACAGTTTTAGTAAATCCGATAATACCGGCCTTCGAGGCCGAATAATTAGCCTGCCCCGGATTCCCCATTCTACCGACTACGGAAGCAATATTAACTATTTTCCCCCCTTTAGCCTTCATCATAGGCCTAATTACAGCTTTGGTAAAATTGAACGTTCCTTTCAGATTGATATTCATAACAGCATCCCAGTCCTGTTCTGTCATTCTCATCAGAAGAGTATCTTTTGTGATACCGGCATTATTTACCAGGATGTCTATGCGTCCGAATTGACCTGTAACAGCTTTGACGGTTTCATTTACTTCTTCAACAGATGAGACATCTGCTTTAAAAGCAGCTGCTTTAAACCCCTGTCCCTTAAATTCTTCAACAGTTTCCTCTGCAATTTCCAGCAATACGTCAACAATAGCAACTGCAGCTCCTTCTTCGGCAAGTTTTTTTGAAATGCTCTTCCCGATTCCCCGAGCACCGCCTGTTACTATAGCAACTTTCCCTTCAAGTTTCTTACAACTCATAAATAAGCTCCTAATTATATAATTAAAATTTGGTTTGACGGATGTATTAAGAAAGCGTTAAATCATATTAACTCTTTAAATTTTTCCAAAGTTTCAACACTGTTAATATTAACTGTATTTAATTTTTTGTCAATCCTTTTGGCAAGACCTGTCAGGACGTTTCCCGGGCCGAATTCAATTATTGTATCAATACCCATTTCAGCAAAAGTTCTTATACATTCTTCCCAGCGTACGCTCCCTACAAGCTGTTTCACTACATTCTTTTTTATTTCTTCAGGATCTTCCACTGTTTTCCCGACATAGTTCTGAGCAACAGCCACAGAAGGCTTATTGAATTCAAAACTTTTTAAAGTTTCTTCAAATTTAGACTCAGCGCTTTTCATTAACTCAGAATGATATGCACCGGCAACTTTAAGTGGAATAACTTTGGAGACTCCTTTTTCTTTCAAAGCTGCTCTGGTAGCTTTGACTTTTTTAGCATCACCGCTGATAACGATCTGGCCGGGACTGTTATAATTCGCAACCTGAGTACCGCATTCATCGCAGGTTTCTTTAATTACTTTAGCATCTGCTCTCAGGACACTTGCCATAGCACCATTAGTGTTTTCACAAGCTTCCTGCATATATTCTCCTCTTTTGCCAACAAGCTTTACTCCGTCCTCATATGAGTAAACATCTGCAGCATACAATGCACTGAATTCTCCCAAACTTAATCCTGCAGTAGCAGCCGGCTTCATATCAGGATACAATTCTCTGAAAGCCTCCAGACATGCTACACTCATTGTATAGATGGCCGGCTGACAGGCACGGGTTTCTGTCAGCTTATCGGCAGGGCCTTCAAAAGAAACTCTTGAAACCGGCCATCCGACAGCCTCGTCTGCCGTGTCAAACACCTTTTTACATACATCATACTTCTCATACAAATCCCTGCCCATTCCAACAGCCTGGGCTCCCTGGCCTGAAAAAACAAACGCAGCTTTCATTTTCACTCCATTCTTATTAGTTTTTAATTAACATCTAAATACAAACGATACAGTAAACTGTAAAAAAGAATATATTTTTATATAGTATATATATAAGATAAGATAAATGCAATTATATTATAAACGATTTCAACCGGGGCTATTTTAATAAAAAGTATAGAAAAAAATTGTACAATGAAGATTTTTAAATTCAGAAACGGAAACAGTCGTTCGCTGTACAGACAATATGGAAACAGTGGAATTATAGTAAATATTTTGTTAATTGTATCTTTTATCTGCAATATTCTTGCTTTAACGGTACCTTTTACAGAATTCGGGCATTTCCTGAGTAATCCTGTCAGCTGTACTCTACCGTATTCTGTTTATTTATTATGGTATGAAGGGTTGTACGGGATATCAGTCCTTATTCTCGGGTTTTCAATTCTCTTTCCTTTTGTAAAACTTTTTATATTAATATATGCCTGGATGTTTGAAACTGAACCAGGATCAAGACATCGACAATTAGGTTTTGTAGAGCCTCTCGGAAAATGGTCGATGCTGGATGTTTTTGCTACATGTATAATAATAATTTTGTGTAATAAACAGATATTAATATACGGTTATCCAATGATCGGCGTAGATTTTTTTCTAACGGCAATATTTTTAAGTATGATTTCTTCCTTGATTATACACAACCTGCACATGAGATCAGGAAAAAAAGCTGTTGTAGATACAGCAGAAACGGAAAATCCAAATGAACTTTCTGTAAAAATGAAAATTATGTTAATGACTACAGCGGTAATTTCTTTGCTATCTCTCATAATTGTCATATGGTTGCCGTACATTAAAATTTCGAGTTTTCTCCTGTTTAATTATTCCTACAGTATTTACGATTCTGCAGTATCCCTCATGAATTCCTCAGTTGTGCTGTCGTTATTTATAATGTTTACGCTGATATTTTTTCCTTTACTTCACATAATATCAATAATAATCTATCTCACTTTAAAATTTATGAACAAAAAGCACTACCCTAAGCTTGCATATACAATAAAAGTTTTCTCAAGGTTCAATATGCTGGATGTCTTTCTACTGGCTTTTATAGTTTTTATATCCGAAGGAAGCAGTTTTATTAAAACCGACCAGTTGAGCGGACTGTATTTAATTTGTTTTTTCATATTTACAAGTTTGATAATTCCATATCTGCTGTTGAGCCTTAAACATCATATTCAACTTTTGAGAACAAATATTAAGCACTGGACAAAGCAGACTTAAAATCACTGAATAATACAAGGCGGCAGGTGAAACGACTTCTGCTTCTGAACCCGGGAGAGTGTTAATGTAGCGTGTATCAAGACCGGCTATTATTGTCAGGTAACATGGAAAATATCTTTCCATAAATGAAAGCCTTTACTATACTGAAAATTCAATACCGGTATCTGCAAAGAAAAAACGGTCTTTAAACTCATTATACAATGCTGCACTTTTCTCAGGTCCTGTACAGTGAGAAACTCCTATATGTTTTATATCATACTTTTTAAAAGCCCCTACAGTTTTCCTGAATCTCTCATTACCTGCAACTTTTAAGTGGGTACCCCCAATAACAGCAAAAATATTTTTATTTAATTTTTTATATACATAATCCAATATATTAACAACCCCTGCATGTGCGCAGCCCAATACTACAATCAACCCTTTTGGCGAATCAATCACCACTGAGTTATCATCTTTTAAAGGATCAGGAATTCTTTCCCCGCTGCTGTTATAAACAAACTGGCTGGCAGGGTTTATTTCAAAGTCATTAACTCTGGGGACTTCTCCAGTAAGATATACACCTGGAACAATTTCTGAAAAAGCTTTATTAAAAACAAAATCACCGCCGAGAAGTTCAAGATGTTCTTTCAAACAGCTAATCCCTGAATAGTAAATCCGATTTTGCTTATCACCGTACTTTTTTGCAAAAACATCAGGATGTGCATATATTTTTTTTCTGCCGGTTAACTTTAATACTGATTCAAGTCCGCCGGTATGATCCCAGTGTCCATGACTTAAAATAATCCCGTCAGCCTCCTTAATATCTATATTCAGGGAAAATGCATTATGTATAATACCGAGCCCCTGGCCGGTATCGAACAGAAATTTATTATTATCTGTCTCAATAAAACAGGCAAAACCGTGTTCTCCTATAAGAGAACTAAACGTTTTTACACTATTATCACATAATACAGTTAATTTTACATTCATTTTTTCTCCCTCATCTTAAATTGGTTTTGTAAATTTGTATAGTCGTTTATTTGTTTATTAGTTGAGCTTTTTAGGCTCAAAACACTATTTAAGATTTCTATTTTTCTCAGAAAAATGCTTCTCCCCTCATTTTTCTATGTTTTTTGTTCTATAAAATCAAGAGAAGACTCAATGCTGCCACCATCTGATTGTACTTGTTAACACTGTGGAGCTCCAGCCCGATATTTTATACTTAAACGACGGCAAAATAGGCAATCAGGTTCGATGTAAAGTATGTAATAAACTTACTCCAACACATCGTATCAGAATTGAAAGTAAAGCAAAATATTTTTGCCCTTATTGTGGAGGTGCAATGTACCTTTGGAAACAGGATTCATTGAGGACAATTTTAAATGTCCCAATAACAAAGGCTCGTTTTATCTCAATAATCTAAAAGCACTAACCCGGGAAGAACAAGCAATACGAACAACAGGCAATAAAAGTCAATTCAAGTTGCGTTATCAATACCGTGAATATCACTTCAAGCTTCAGGATCTGCAATGTGCGAGACCCGCTTTTTCCAATAAGCAAAGAATATCGCCGCCTCAAACAGATTATTGAGCGGCTGAACCGTACATACAAGTTTCATACCAGACCAGGGGCAGGATTTAAAACCTTTGAAGGTGCTGTCTGCCTAACTGTATTATTTGTTGCATTTTATAATTTCATGCGTCCGCATTCAACATTGAAAGTCAGAGTTCCTGATCCGCTTAAATGCCTCAAAGGTATTAACTATATCCACGAATGTAGACTACCTTACTTCAGGAAGCTGCTTAATAACCATTCCGGCAAATTTTCAAAGAACACGGAACACGAAAAAAGAATTTCTTTCTTTTTTCAACAACAACTGTTTCTCATCATCCTGCTTAAACAGGAACTAAAGAGAAATATTATATAAAAAACGAACTTGAGAGCGGCTTTATGCTGATTTTTCTCTTGAATTTCTGGCGTAATATGATTCAAACGATTAAACGAATCAGCAATTCAACAAATAAACAAAAGCTTTTCATCATCAAAATGCTCTATTCATCTTATTTTTGACACTATCTTAAATTATTGATTTAACTTAATCATAGTTTAATACAAGGACTGCACAGCTTACATAATCAATTCCTGTATTTATATACCATTTATATAAACTACAACGGTTCAGTTAATGAAGAAACAAATTTTTTTAAGCTTTCAACAGTTCCGGTATTATCAGCTATTTTCTGAATTTTACTTACAATTGCACTTCCAACAACTATACCGTCAACTCCGCTTTCCGCAGCCGCCTTGACGTGCTCCGGTGAAGAAATACCAAAACCTACCACAACAGGAAGGTCTGTGTATTTCCTTATAATATTAATTTTTTTTTCAACGTTTTCAGCAAAACCCTTTCTTTTGCCTGTTACTCCTTCGCGAGAGACATAATAGACAAAACAAGAAGCGTAATCGGTTATCTTTTTTATTCTCTGCTCTTTTGTATTAGGCGCAACAAGTGCTACAAGTCCAAGACCGTTTTTCTCTGCCTCTTCTCTGTATTCGCGGCTTTCTTCAGGAATTAGATCTAAAAGCAAAAGTCCATCTAAACCGGCTCCATTTACCGCTGCGCAGAATTTTTTGAAGTCCTGTGCATATGCAGCAAGGTTCAGGTAAGTATAAAATATCACCGGCAGATCTTTATGCTTAGCTTTAATATCATTTACAAGTTTAATACATCTCTCAGGAGTCATCCCGGAATTAAGCGCTCTTTGAGCTGAACGCTGATTAACTTCACCGTCGGCAAGCGGGTCCGAAAACGGTATTCCTAATTCTAACATATCTATCCCGCCTTTCACCAACGCATCAACAATCTCTATACTTTTTTCATAAGTAGGATCTCCTGCAGTTATATAGGCAATAAAGGCAGGCTTTTCTCTATTTGTAAAAAAACGTTTAATGTTACTTTTACCCATTGTAAGTTCTCCAAAATATTTTAACCCGTTTAATTTGGGTTTAAACCTAAAGATAACACTTTATATATACTTTTACCACAACAAAACGCTTTTTTGACTTTACAGCAACCATTGTTTAACCGGAATCAAATTGTTATATTGAGCAGTCTCTTCATAGTCATGGTAAAAATCTCCATAGTCCATTCAACATCAGCAAATGCCCTGTGCGCCGGACCCGTATCAGAATCCAGCCCGAAAACACCTTTCAAATACTGAAGGCTGTAGCTTTTTAATCCTGGGTAAGCCTGTTTGATAAGTGGTATTGTATCCATAGTCCTACCACCCCAGGTACCGAGATTTTGCCTGGCAAGGCTTTCCTGTAGAAAACTTAGGTCAAAACGGGCGTTGTGTGCAACTAAAGTCGAGCCCTCAGAAAAATTAATAAATTCCAGGCCTACTTTATCAAAAGCAGGATATTTCACAACCATTTCATTTGTAATATTGTGAATCCTGGAAATTTTTTTGCTTATATAACAGTTTGGATTTACAATGGAAGAATAGTATTTCAAATCGCCGTCGGTTTCAATTCTTATACCTGCTATCTCAACTATTCTGTTGTAAACCGGCGACATCCCTGTTGTTTCTAAATCAAATACTGTAAAAGGGCCTAATTTATACCATTGATTCGGTGCAGGTTTTTCCATATTAAATTTCTTTCAGGATTTCTTTCGCCAAACCAGGAAGAGAATTATCTCTCGCACCCATTATTATAACTATATCACCGCATTGGGTTTTATCCTTCAAAAAGCGCTTCAACTCATTTCTTGTACTGAATGAAATGAATTTTTCAGGCTCCTCACTTTTTTCTGCAAATTCTTCTGCAACATCAGAAGATTTCGGATCAGGGATACAAGAACCGCCGGAGTAATAAACAGGCATCAGTATAAATCTGTCTTCTTTTCCAAGGTTTTTCTCTACAGCAGAGAACAGTTCGTTAAGCATAAACCTAAAAGGTTTGAAGCCGTGGGGCTGAAAAACAGCAAATACTTTACCACTACACAAACCCTTTGCACACTTTAAAGCCCCTTCAATTTTATTCGCATTATGAGCAAAATCACAATAGACATCAACATCTTTCAATGCTTTCCCAATATACTCAAATCTTCTTTGCACCCCCTGAAAAACAGTCATTGAATTTAAAAAATCGCTAATATCAACAATTTTTCCCATATTTAATAAATCATATAAAGCCTGAACAGCAAGAAAATTCCCTGCATTATATTTACCGGGTATGGGCATATTAAAGTGTCTGCAAATATCATTTTTCTTAAAATCAACAGTTATATTTCCCTTTTTTATTTTATAATTTTCAAAATACCAGTTATTCCTATCAAGATTCGTCTCTCCTCTATCAGAAAAAAGAACAACATCAAGATGAGAATAAACTTCGGGATTGAGCTGTTTAAATATTTCTTTTTCTATAACAGCACCTTTTTGTGTATTTAAAAGGAACTTTTCAAAGACCTTAATCAGTTCTTCAATCGAATAATGATCCTTGCCAATATTAAGTAAAACGGTATAATCAGGGAAAAACCGAAGCAGGCTCTTATCGCTTTCATCGCTTTCAAATATCAACCATTTTCCATTTCCGGGTTTAAAATTCCCCGGATACATATCAGTAATAAATGATTTAATGAAACCTCCAACTATAATGACAGGATCAAGTTTCAAGCGCTCAAAAGTTTCTGCGATCAAAGATGCAACAGTAGTTTTCCCACTTGTACCTGCGACCGCTATGGAAGTCCTGCCTTTTTTCCCGTGTTCAAACAGTTCAATCAGCAGTTCCGCCCTATGCAGCCTCCTAATCCCTTCGCTTACTAAATAATCAGGGTTTCCATCTTCTATAGCTGTAGAATAAACTATATAGTCAGGGCTGGAATATTTAATATAAGAACCATCCTGTGCATAAAGCTTAATCCCAAGTTTAAGTAAATGATCATAAAGGCTTTTATTCTCAGGAAGAAACAACGCCCTGTCACTTCCTGAAACTTCAAAACCTTTCCATTTCAAATACTGTGCGAGTCCGCTCATGCCAATACCAAAAACGCCCACAATATGAAATGATAAGCTTTTATTCTCTAAATCTATTTTTTTATTATATTCCAGAACATCCATTTTAAACATTATTTTAATACAAATTACAATTCTGTATCAGAAATGGTTTCTTCCTCATGTTTATGTTTCCATGTCCACATAGAGTTTAACCCGTAATTAATTAAAGTCGCAATTATTATTCCTATGCAGATCGCTATCAGGTCATAAAGCCCGAAAATGTAAACCAGACTTAAAACTATTGAATAGTTTATAATCCCTGCTATCCCTGCAACTATGTGAAATTTGAGCATTTTTTTTATAATGTGGCTGCGATTTTTCCTCTTTTTGAATGTCCAGGCATTGTTTAGGAAAAAGTTTGTAATGATTGAACATTCAATTCCAATAGGAGAAGCAATTTCAAGTATTACATAAAACAGTCTAGTTAAGGTTATATAAACTCCCAGGTTGACTATAATTCCTGAAGCTCCTACAAAACAAAACTTTATAAGTTCTTCTGAGTGGCTGAATCTTAGTTTTATTAAGTTTAATAAAAAATTCAAACGATCCTTAGCTGAAAGCTTTGTTTCACCTGCAAGCCTATTCGAAAAAATAATCGGCACTTCAATGACCTCTGCCCCGTTTTTTATCAGCTCAAACAGAAAAGAGGACTGAAAAGAGTATCCGTTTGTAGAAATAAAATCAAAACTGCACTTTTTTATAAGATCGGCCTTTATGCATTTGAAACCTGAAGTGCAGTCTCTGATTCTGGGTATGCCTCCAAATAAGCGTATCAGCCAATTACCAAAAAGACTGTATATCTTCTGTATAATAGAAAAATATGGAGTGCCTCCTCCCTGAGCAAATCTGGAGCCAACAACTAAAGAAAAGCCATTGTTGATCAGCGATATAAAAACAGGTATCGAATCAGGATCATGCTGACCGTCCGCATCCATTTGAATTATCAAATCAGGCTCAAACCTTTTGAGGGCATATTCTATCCCTTTTTTATAAGCATCACCCAATCCCTGTTTTTCTTCAGAAATTATGTACAGGTTATAGTATTTATTTTGTAAAAAACTGACTATTTTTTCAGTACCGTCAGGAGAATTGTCGTCTACTACTAAAACATACAGTTCATGTGTCTTAATTTTTTCCCTCTGTTCGAAGATTCCCCTTATAACAGCTTCAATATTTTCAGATTCATTGTATGTAGGTAATATTACACAGGCTATCGGTCTCATATATAAACTTTCTGTTTACAGCATATTAAAATCAACACTTAAAAAGGAGTATTTAATAAATACACACAATAATTTTTTAATAATTTACAGCATTTTTGTAATTAATACTAACAAAAATTACAAATCTATTTTATATTTAAAGCTGTTCTTTTTAAGCCAACTATCGCAATCCCTGTAATCTGGAAGCAGTTTCTCCACATTTTTCCAAAATTTTTTTGAGTGGTTGAGTTCTATTAAATGCGTCAGTTCATGAATAACCACATAATGTATTATTTTCTCGGGCAGCGCTACAAGGCGCCATGAAAAATTTATATTACTTTTAGAAGTGCATGAACCCCATCTTGTTTCTGCACTGTTTATTTTTATTTTAGAAACGTCAAGGCCGAATCTGTAAGCTTCGCATTCTGTTATTCCCGGAATAATATTCAGGGCTTCCAGTTTATACCATTCCGATAAAGAAGTTTTTATTTTATCCTTTTTTCTTAAAAAAAAACCATTATCAAATATTACATCTTTCCTAATATTAGCATCTATATTAATTTTATAAAAATCACCCAAAAACGGAATCACCCCTCCGGGCGCTATACGGTTACGGGCTATGAGCCTCTGCCGTTTTTCAACAAGCATTCTTTTCTTTTCAATCCAGTTTTTCTTGGATTTTACAAATTCCATTATCCGATCATCCGAACAGGAAAAAGGGGCCCTGACTGTAAGAGCGCCTGAATCAGAAATATGTAAAGCTATGCTTGTTCTTCCGGATTTGATGACTTTAAATTTCTGCATTAAATTTTTCCCGCAACTCTAAAAAATAACCACCTTTTATTGATTCTCTTATTTGTTTAATCAGGTTTAAAAAGTAATATAAATTATGTGTTGTGAGCAGACGCATCCCCAAAATTTCACCAACATTAAGCAAATGTCGTATATAGGCTTTTGTAAAGTTGCGGCAGGCATAACATTGGCACCCCGGCTCAATAGGAGTGAAATCATTACTGTAGCGCCCGGCCTTGACCGGTACTGTAGCTCCTGCACCAACAAATGCAGTTCCGTGCCTTGCAAGCCGTGTAGGCATTACGCAGTCAAACATATCCACTCCCCTGGCAATACTTTCAATTATTTGTTTAGGAGTTCCGACTCCCATTAAATACCTAGGCTTATTTTCAGGGAGAATTGGTGTTACCCAGTCCAAAGTTTGAAACATCAGTTTTTCGGGTTCGCCTACGCTCAATCCGCCGATTGAATATCCATCAAAATCAATTTCAGTTAGCTCCTTCGCTGATTTTTCTCTTAAATCTCTATACACGGATCCCTGCACAATTCCAAAAAGATTCTGATGTTTCTGCAGATTCTGTTCTCTGGATATTTTTTCCCAGCGAAGGGTTACTTCAAGAGATTTTTGGGCAACTTCATATGAGCACGGATAAGGAGTGCATTCGTCAAACGCCATAACAATATCCGACCCTAAATCTTTTTGAATTGCCATAGATTCTTTAGGACCTAAAAAAAATCTTTTCCCGTCAATATGAGAAGCAAATTCAACTCCGTCTTTATGCATTTTTCTAAGCCTTGTTAAACTGAAAACCTGATAACCGCCGCTGTCTGTAAGTATTGGTCTGTCCCAGCCCATAAACTTATGCAGCCCGCCCGCATTACTGATAATCCCTATGCCGGGGCGAAGGTTAAGGTGGTATGTATTCCCCAATATTATTTCAGCTCCAAGATTTTTCAGTTCTTCAGGGTTCATGGCTTTCACTGACCCCCTGGTGCCAACAGGCATAAAAATAGGCGTATTAATATTCCCATGCGCGGTTTCGATTAATCCGAGCCTTGCACCGGAAGTCGTTTCCTTTTTCAAAAGCTTATATTTCATATTCATTCCTTAAGTGATAAACTTTCTGCTGTACTGTATTTCTCTTTTTTTAGGATTTTTGCCTTTCCAAAATAAACTGAATTTATACCCTCAATTTCTTTTTTAAAAACACTTGTTTCCACTGTCAGTATATTTTTTTGGGCCGTAATCAGTTTGAATATAAAACACTGGGGGATCCTGTTGGCTTTAAGACTTCGGTCAAGCAGTTTCCTATATCTCGGATGTATTACAGAAAATATAGATTTTCGAACTGTTACTTCAGGCATACAGAAATCAACATTTACATAGGATTCGAGTAATCTGCTTTTTTCGATAAAACGTGATCTGGGATAGCCTGTAACAGTCTCAAATTCATTACTGAGGTAACAAACCTGGAATTTATTTATATCTTCGTACATAATAGCCCAGGTTATAACATTATCCTCCAGCGAGAATTCATTGAACATTTCCCTGTAAAGCTCATTTTCAACCTGAACTTTTTTCATATCAGTATAGTCTCTTTCTATCCTTAAAAAATATTGCTTATCCTGATAATTCATTGATGAACAGATATCTTCACGCCACTTACTCTCTCCGCTCGGAGTTTTGAACTCATAAACTGTCCGCTTTGGAAACTTTGTGGTTTTATTTCGTAAAGTTTGGAGTAGATTATTGAAATTCTGCAAAACAGTTTTTTTAGAATAATAGTTCCTCTGTTCTTTGAAAATCCTGTCAGCCTCTTTATTCCCGTAAATTACTTTTTTTGCTTCTTTGTCAAAGATATTAATTACTATCGGAACAGTATCAAGAATTTTTTCCAGTAGTTCTCTGGTTTCTTCCGACTTCTTTCTTTCAGTAATATCCACAAAGGTTCCAACAATACCGACGATTTTCTCATCTTTATCAAAAGCCGGCAGCTTAGAGATAAGCCCCCATCTTCTTTTTCTGGTTCCGGGTATCAGTCCCTCCTCCCTCAAAATCGGCGTGCCTGTTTTTAATACCTTTCTATCCTGTTCAGTATTTTCCTTTGCTTCCTGCTGCGAGAAAAAATTATAATCATCTTTCCCTTTTATAAGGGCAGAAGGCTCATAAGAAATATTCCTTAAAAAAACATTGTTGGCAGTCAGATACTTTAAATTGATATCCTTTATATAAAACATTGTTTCCATGGAATCCAGCAAGGCTTTAATTATAAATACCGATTGATTAAGTTTGTTTTCCAAATTCCTTATAACATTTATAACGTTATTTATCTCATGTCGGTAATCATTGTCATTGACCCCAGTAAGTGTCAACCATGAATCAACAATATTTGAAAGATCGTACTGAGAAACCGGTGCGGTTTTCTCAATATTAGATATCTCGCTAAGTGATATATTCAAAACTTCTGCCAGCCTTCTTGCCAACTTCTCAGTAGGATTTAAATTCATATGCTCCCATTTCCATAATGTAGTCCTGGAAATACCTACAAGCCTGCAAAGCCCTGTAACGGAAAAACCTTTTTCCTTCCGTATCTTGTGTATTTTTTCAAAATTAAATTTCATCATCGACAGCTTTCAAACTTTATCATCCTATTTTTTAAAAAAAAATTAAATTATCAACTTTGTTGAAACCATTAACAATAATGTAAATTATATATCAAAAAAAACAAAGTTAAATTGCTTTTAAGTCATATAATATTAAATTTTCAGACTTATGTATTTGGAAGTTAAAAAAAATTATATATTATCGTTTATTTTTAAATTATGAGGTAATTAGCATATGGGTATAAAGATAATTGGAACAGGTTCATATACTCCTGAAAAGGTCCTAACTAACAGTGAGCTGGAGAAAATGGTTGAAACTAATGATGAATGGATAACAAGTAGGACCGGGATTAAAGAGAGGCGAATCGCAGAAGATGACGAAGCCACTGTTGGTATGGGGACAAAAGCAGCAAAGAAGGCACTTGATATGGCAGAAACTTCTCCCGAAGATATAGATTTGATAATTTATGCCACAGTTACTCCTGACCAGCCGCTACCGAGCAATGCATGTCTTATTCAGAAAAATCTAAATGCAAAAAATGCTGCATGTTTTGATTTTCAGGCAGCATGCTCAGGATTTATCTACGGCCTTGAAATAGCGTCTTCAATGATGAAATTCAATACAAGATATAAAAATGTACTGCTTTTAGGCGGCGAAAAGCTTTCTGCGATAACGGACTGGACCGACAGAGGTACATGTATCCTTTTTGGAGATGCTGCCGGAGCAGTAGTACTTACAAAAACCATAGAAAATAAAGACACTCTTATATCGAGTACCATGTATGCTGACGGAACTCATTTTGACCTGCTTGAAATTCAGGGGGGCGGATCGCTGCATCCTATAACTGAAGACAATATTAATGACCATACACATTGTATTAAAATGGCAGGTAACAAAGTTTTTAAGCTCGCAGTAAATGCAATGGTTAAATCGTCAAAAGAAGCTATGGAAATTGCACATGTTACTCCTGCTGAGATAAAATGGCTGATCCCGCATCAGGCTAATATGAGAATCATGACTGCAGTGGCCGAACGCCTCGGGTTTGCAGTAGAAAAAGTCCCGGTGAACCTTGACAAACACGGCAACACTTCTGCGGCATCAATAATACTTTCTCTTGATGAATACGTCCGTGACGGAAAAATATCCAAAGGAGACAAAGTACTATTAACAGCATTCGGAGGTGGTATGACCTGGGGTGCATGCGTCCTTGAATGGTAAAAGAAAGCATTTAAAGAGCAGCAAATTTGCTGCTTTTATTTTTCGACCATATCATTCGATACGGATAAATAAACTAAACCGTTTTGGGTATAAATATTATTTTCAAATGTAATCCAGTTAAAAATCTATAAAAATAAATTACTTAAAATCTTTGTAAAGTTCAAAAGCGTAATGTGGGATAAAAGATTGAGCAGTTCCTCTATTGTAATATTTTTACTTTCGGCTGTCATATGCCCAGTGCAGAAGAACCTGCCTCTGCTTACGTCGGCATGACAAATCGCCCTGTACACAATTTTTTTTGATCTGTGCAGCATGCCGCTTTATCCCTCGCCAACGCTTTATCTGCCTGGCATCATCCGGACATCTTCGTCCCATGTAATATCTACAGTACCACTGAAACCAACCCCTGGGATCCTCCCAGTATATCCAACCTTTTTCCCTCCAGTACGACAATGGTTTAGATGCATTAATTCTAAAAAAATTCAGTTCAGGGTCATGTCTTTCATGACATAACTTTGCGTTTTCAAACCAGGATTTGGGGAATTCGCTCCTGCAATCTGTCATATATTTGCCGCCAAATACTCCGAGTTCCAACATCTGGGCAGGAGTCAGTTCGGGAGAAAACTCCGGAAAAAAGTTTTCCCCTACAGGTTCAGTCAAGTTGTATGTGTAGCCATTTTGCATCAAATCGTTAACTATTACAGTATCAGCCATATGAAACCTCCCTAATATGTAAACACAGAAGTATATATACTACTCTGACAAGATTAACTTAATAAGCATTTACAGTCAAATGCTTTGTTTTTATTTCAAACCGAGTTTTTGTAAGGTTGTTTCTGTAGGATTACCATTTTTATCCCAGCCTCTCAGTACATAATATTCCTCTAAAAGCCCAATAAAATCGTAATCCGACTTTAAAAACCTCACCGGTAGTATATCATCTTTTTTAGTCAAGCCTTCTCTTCTATTGAAAAGTGTCTTCAAATTAAAAATTCTTTCGCCGGTTTTTAAAAATTCTTCTACAGTAAGATCCCAACCGGTTATACAGTTAAGCCATTCAACTATTTTAGTTATTGTTACATTGTAAGAAAAAGCAAACTTACATATTTTTACCGAATCAAACAAACTCATTAAGTTCTGCATTTTTACTGTTAACTCAGCTTTCCTCCCGGTAGATATCATATCATCCAGAGGTTCTTTAAAACCAAGTTCAGGCGCACAGCCCCAGGTTGTTTCTAAACCGTGAGAAAATGCCTGAAGATGGCAGGCTCCTCTCGGGCTTGTAGCAAAACCTAAGGCAACAGAAACAAATGCTCTCGGGTCATGAGCCGGAAATTCCAGGCCTTTAACATGGATATCAAGTTCTCTGTTACCGCCGGCAAGTTCCCTGTTTGCTGCCCTGACACCTTTGCTTAATACATTTCCGATACCTTCTCTTTTCCCGATTAAATCAGTAAGAGCTACAAGGGTATCCCCGTTTCCCCAGGTAAGCTCCAATCCTCCGGTATCTTCTTTTGTTATGTAACCTTTTTCATAAGCTTCAAACGCGAAAGAAATAACCTGCCCAACAGAAATAGTGTCCATTCCGTATCTGTTACATAAATCATTAGCTTTAGTTACAGCTTCAATATCATCAACTAAAGTAGAAGTCCCCATTGTTCCGAGAGTTTCATATTCAGGGCCACCAGCAGGTATATCGGTCTTATATTTTCCTTTTTCCACCTGTACTACTCTACCGCAGCCGAAAGGGCATTTACTACAGTGATAATTGCTTTTAAGCACCGTTTCAGCTATATTCTGTCCAGTTAGGTGATGAACTTTTTCGTCATCCCATTTTCTGTCCTGCCAGTTTCTAACGGGCATATCACCTATATCGTGGCAGACATCTAAAGTACCGGAAGTCCCGTAAGCTTTAAACTCGGCAGCAACAGAACTCAACTTCTTCATTGATTCCTTGACAGAGATTTTGAGAGCTTTTTCATCATATAAATTTACAGATTTTTTACCCTGGCAGCATACAACAATTTTTAAATTCTTGGCTCCCATTACAGCCCCCATACCGCATCGACCGGCTACGCGAGCATCCTTACCATCTGAAACAATGGCAGCAAGAGGAGAAAGAAGCTCCCCTGCGCCACCAATACCCATTGTGCTTATTTTATTTTCCGTATTTTCTCTTAAAATTTCATCTGCCTTGTAACTATCTTCTCCCCAGATATTTTCAGCATTCCTTATTTCAACATTATCTCCGTCAATGTTGATATAGGATCTGCTTTCAGCCCTTCCTTTTACAATAAGGCCGTCATAACCGGATTTTTTTAGAAAATCGCCGAACTTTCCTCCTACGTCAGCTTCACACCAACCACTTGTAAGAGGAGATTTTGAAACAACACTTGTTCTTCCTGAACACGGAACAACAGTGCCGGCAAACGGCCCGACCAAAAACATCAGAATATTATCAACATCCAGAGCATCAGCCCCCCGGGGCATTTCTTTGTTTAGAATGTAAGCCCCTATGCCGGTGCCGCCAATATATCTTTTGTATACGTCTTCGCTGAATTCTCTCTTTTCTATCTTGTTTGAAGTTAAATCAACTTCAAGCAATACTCCGGTGTAACCGTACAACATTCGAGCCCTCTTTATTATTTTATTTTAAATGTTTTCCTTAATAAATTTTCTACTCCCTCTTCGTCCACTTTTTCAGGGTTCGTTTTAGCATTGACGTTTACTGCGGAAACAGGAACAACTTTAGAAACTATCTCCTCTGTCAGTACAATTTCCCTTATACTGTATAATTCCTGTATTTTATTTAATATCATACCGGCTTTTTCTGCCATAGGAAACAGCTCTATGTACTTATCAAATGCTATAGCCTCTTTATTATAATCCACAGTATTCACAAGTAAATTAGCACATACCTCCCCATGGCTCAGTCCGTAACAGAAACCGGGGAGAATATTTGCTAAAGCATGAAGTATACCGTTACTTGCATTAGCCATTGCCATGCCTGTCAGCATTGAACCTTCGAGTATAAAGCTTCTCGCTTCCATATCATTACCGTCCTTAACTGCATTTTCAAGGTAACCAATAATTCTTCTGCATCCTTTATAGGCAAGAATATCTGAAATTGTAGTAGCTGAAGTTGACATAAGCGATTCGATACCGTGTGATAGAGCATCCATCCCTGTAAATAATGTAATAAGCGGCGGAACTGTGACAGTAGTGCGTGGATCAAGCAGAGAAATGTTCGGTGCTTTACATTGAATGCTCATTTTTATATGAGTTTCATCATCTGTAATAACCGCCCACTCATTCAGTTCACTGCCGGTCCCCGCGGTAGTAGGTATAGTAATAAAAACCTCACATCCAATTCCCTGTGCTATCAGCTTTGAAGCATCCAAAGTTGACCCGCCTCCCACAGCAATACAAATTTCGGAACTGCAGTCTTTCAAAGACTGAATTCCTTTATCACATTCTGATTTCATAGGGTTAGGACTTATCCCTGTATATTTGCCTGAAACTACAAGACCTCCCTCATTTAAGTTTTTTTCGATTCTTAAAAGCAACGGTTCAATCCATTTGCCGGGATCTGAAATTAAAGCAATTTTTTTTTTGAGTGTTTCATGCCTGATAAGGGCCGCAAGCTTATCAAGTGATTTAGGGCCGAATACTATTTTCGGTTTAACCAAATGCTCATAATTCCACATTAATTTTCACCTTTATAAATCCTTGTCTTCTTTTGCTTTTACCGCTTTGGTCAAGATCATGCAGACGCTAACCGCCGCAGCTATTTCTATAAATAAAATTGGAAGGCCGGAAATTACTCCAATATTTTTAAGCGCTTCAACTCCGCCGCTCACTATACCGAGCAAAGCTAATCCACCCATAATTATTCCCCAGCCGAGTTTAACATTTGCGGGGGGCTCGGGGTCTTCGACTGTATGGCCTGAAGTGCTTATTGTTGCCACCGTCGTAGTCATTGAGTCAGCACATGTAATAAAGGAAACAGTACATACGATCGCCGCTATGATTTGTGTTAACAATGCAAAAGGATGATATTCGAGGAGAACATACAGCGCCATTGCCGCTCCCTTCTCGGCTATCAGCTTATGCATATCAACACCGTTAAACTGAAGGAAAAGGCTGTCACCACCAAAAATTGCAAACCAAATTCCTATAAACAATGAAGGGAATATTAAATTATAAATTATAAAATCTCTGACAGTTCTTCCATAAACAAGCCTTGCCAGAAACATACCAACCATCGGTGCAAACGAAAGCCAGACACCCCAGTAGAAAAGTGTCCAGTTTGTCACCCAGGAATCATCATTAACAGCGCCGAGGCGGAAAGACATAGGGATAAAGTTATTCAGAAAACTCCCGAAAGCCTGAGTTCCGGTTTTCATTATAAATGCAGCCGGCCCTGTAACAAAAGCAAAAATCATAAGAATAATAAACAGTTTCATATTATTGTCACTCAAAAAAGCTATACCTCTTTTAATACCTGTATAACTTGAAGTGGTATAGGCAAGTATCAGGAAGAGCGTCACAAATGCCCATAATATATGACTGTGACCAAGTGAGGTATACCCTGTAATATATCCTATTCCTCCGCTTAACTGAAGAACCCCCAGGCCTAACGAATGCGCAACGGCTCCGCATATCGAAAAAAGGGTTATAGCATCGATTATCCTACCCCATTTTCTTACTCTTTTTTCACCTATAACAGGATAAAGACCCGAGGCCACACAAAATGGTAATTTTTTATTATAATAAGCGTAAGCTATAGTTATTCCGAATAAAACATACATAGAATACGGTGTCAAAGTCCAATGAAAAAATACAGTCCTGAGAGCAAACATAGCAGATGCAGCAGTATTCGGTTTTATACTTAAAATTTGCGGAAAGTTAGTCAAATGGGCCATCGGCTCAACTACAGCCCAGTAAGTAATGCCTATCCCCATTCCTGTACATAAAGAAATAGCAAACCACTGCCATTTACTGAATTCTGGTTCTGCATCTTTTCCGCCGAATTTAATATTACCGGCAGGGCTGAGCATGATTCCGAGACATATAACAGTAAAGGCAAACCCGCCAAACATATAGAGCCAGCCCCAGCAGTTGAATACCCACTGCATTGTATTTTTTAACACTGCATCAACGCTGTGTCTTTCAATAATACCCAGAATTAGAAGCAGCATTAAGATAATAAACGGCGGCCAAAATACCATTTTCCTAATCGGCTTGAAGTTGACTGACGTTGCTTTGTATCTGCTTAAAAACCCCATATTTTCCCTCACATTTTATTTTTTATAATTCTCATACTCCCCATGATAGTTCTTACCTGAATCCGTGAGATCAGGTGTTATACAGAAAAGTTTCACACTCTAAGGTCATTCTGATAAGTTTTATAAAATAAACCTATCCCAAAAAGAAAAACTTTACTAATTCACGCAAACTCACCGACCGTAAATTCTTTTCGTGCAACATCGAATTAAAAAAATGAAATTAATAGCAAATTATAGTCTATAATCTATTAAAAGCTATAAATAAATACTAAAAAATTATTTTCCTCACTTCGCCCCATAATTCAACAAAAGCCTTCGTGCCCGGGGAAGAAGGATTGTAGCTGCAAACAGGGTTTCTATAGATCCCCATTTTTTCAATATCAGTATTATATGGAATAAATGTATGCAGCAGATTTGTTATTTCACCCTCATCCATGATCTGTTTATGAAGTTTTTTTCTTCGTTCAACCATTGAAAAAAAAGGTAGAATCTTTTTTGTGTCAAGCCCGAATTCTTCAAAAAAAACTATTAATTTTTTATATGAAAGCAAAGATAAAGTTGTAGGAATAAGAGGAACTAATATATAATCGGCCGCTCTGAAAATATTTTCAGAAAGAAGAGTAACATTAGGCGGGCAGTCAAAGAGTATAAGGTCGTACTGTTTTCTCAAAGGTTGAGTAACTTTTTTAAGCCTGTTTTCAGATTTTTTCATATTACCAAGCTCAATATCAAAATTTCTAAAGCTCATACTTGCCGGTAATAAATCGAATCCCTCAAAGTCAGTACCTTTGATATTACGGTCGATCAGATTACTCTTTTTTTTAAAAATCTTTTTCGAATTTATTTGTTTTGCAGGCTTGATGCGAAGGTAATATGAAGTAGCTCCCTGAGGGTCTAAATCCATTAGCAAAGTCTGAATATTTTCGCAGGATGCAAGATATGATAAATTAACAGATGCAGCAGTCTTTCCTACACCGCCTTTTAAATTATATACAGCCAGACTTTTCATTTTAATTCCTTGTAATTTTATAGGTGTTGCAACAAAAGTGTTATCTCTGCTGAAGATGAATGAGACCACGGAGAAAATACTTTTCAGTTGAACTTCTAATTATTAATGTTTAAACAGTTGTTCATAAAGCATTTTATTGTTATTGCTTATAAATTCATTAAACCTTTCATAAAACTCGATTCTGCAGTCATTTTTTTTATTATATGCCGAAGTTATCAGTCCGCCGATAGCAGCAGAAATTCTTGTATTGTCGCTGTTCTGTCCTGGAATTGAATAAAGGTATTCATTTAAGTGCTCCTGTTGCATGCACATATCATTAAAATTTCCTAATGTATCCTGCATTTTTTTCAGCTGCTTTATTGCGGATGAGATTTCATTTTCGGGAAACAGTGAAGAAAATAATTCAAGTAAATACCTTAGTTTTTTACAGTTTATCCTGATTTGATGAAATTCTTCATCATTAGACGTATTGCTTATATTACAGCCTCTTTTAATTATTTTCTGATATCTTTTATAAATATATTTTTTTGCAACATTGATTATCCGCGAATCAGCCTCGTCACCTTTCAGGACTGTTTTATTTGAATAAAGAAAAGAAGACCATGAATCCATTCTTTTCTGATAATCCTCAGAAAGCAGCATATCAGTGACTAATTTTTTTTCCTTTTTTCGTTTTTTCTTTACATCTTCAAAAAAAACTATCAATTCTTCATGCAGGTTGGGAGGAAGCATTTTCTGATATTCTTTTTCACTTAAGAGATAAACGTCCATATCACGAAGGTTATTTGTAGCCGCAGCAATCTTTTTTAAATTATCTGTATGCCCTTTGAGCTGTTCAGTATTAAAAACTTTTTTAAGTTGTCCTGCAACAGAACGGGTTTTCCGAATAGCAACCCTGTAGTCATGCAAAAATTCGGTATCAAAATCTCCTATGATACCATTTTCATTAGCTTTTATAACTGATAATAATCCTTTCAGGATCAAAATAACAGTTTCAAAAGCATTCATTTGAGGCTGTAGATTAAAAACAGGCTTGCTGGTATAATTTAAGCTTACATATCTGCTTGATGAAAAAAAAACTTTCAGAAGTTCATTATTCTTAATTCTTCTCCCGGGTAAATTTTTCAGTAAAATATTCTCAGCTGTCTTTCCCGCTTCTCCATATCCTCTTAGAGGAAGCAACTCTATAAGACGGTATAACTTGCTATTTACCTCATTAGGATCAGAAATCGAAAATTCTTTGAGTTTCCCTCTGACAACAATCTTCCTGTCATCATTTAAAAAAAGTAAAGGTGTTTCATTAAAGTAAATTTCAACCGCCGGTAATAAAGAGCGAATACCGACAAGAGGCTTAAGAACTTCACTAATACTTTCAGGGAGAGTATTCAGCATCGTAGGTAAAGTTTTCTGCTTAAAAGAGATAGGACTTCTATTATCACTGAATTCAAGTTTATATACTCCTCCGGATTTATAGAACCTTATCCCGTTTTTTATTAGTTTGCAGTCAAAAGTATCAAAATATTTCAGCCTCCCGGAAAATGTTTTTTCCCTCTCTATATATGGAAATTCATTCAAAAACAAAGAAGGTATTACGTCGGGTACTGAATCTAAAGTTATTAAGAATACAAATTTTTCCATCGTTACTGTACAGTTCGGACATTTTTGTTTGGCAATATCGAATTCAGACTTTGTCTGAATTTAGGGTATAGGAAAAATCAAAATAGTCAAACTTCAAAAAAAATTAGTAGTAATATTTTATATAGGATTATATTAACTGGAAAACTATTTTAATAGAGTTATCATATAAATAATTTTCAAAATGCAGAATAACATAATAAATATTAAGGTTAAAGGCCGGACACAGAAAACTATTCGACGATAATGGATGACTTTTTGTGCAGGCTGTAATTATCATGTTTAAAAGGACTATTATATATGAATAACAGCAGTCAAAAGGACATTGAAAACAAGATTTTAAAGCTAAAAAAAGATAGAAATGCAATAATACTCGCCCATAACTATGTTTTAGGAGAAATACAAGACATAGCCGATTTTTGCGGAGACTCACTGGAACTGAGCAGAAAAGCCGCGGGAATACCCGAAGAGACAATTGTTTTTGCCGGAGTTAAATTTATGGCAGAAACAGCGAAGATCTTATGTCCTGAAAAGACCGTCCTCCATCCTGTTGCAGGGGCCGGATGCCCAATGGCTGATATGGCTACAGTAGAGGACGTAAGAAATATAAAAGAAAAATATCCTTCGGCAGTGACTGTATGCTATGTCAACAGTAATGCAGATGTAAAAACAGAAGCTGATATATGCTGCACTTCCGGGAATGCAGAAAAACTTGTAGCCAGTATACCTGAAGATAAGGATATTATTTTCCTCCCTGACCAAAATTTAGGTGCTAATATAGCACGAAAGCTTAACAGAAAGATTATTTTATGGGAAGGATACTGTCCTACACATATGAGGATTTCCCCCGAAATGGTCAAACGTAAACAGGATGAGTTTCCTGAATCAGAAACCATCGTCCACTTAGAATGTAAACCTGAAGTGGTAGCAATAGCTGATGCTGCGTTAAGTACTGCAGGTATGCTTAAATATGCAAAAAACTCTACCGCAAAAAAATTAATTGTAGGTACTGAAATAGGCATGATCCACAGACTTCAGAAAGAAAATCCGGGTAAGATATTCATTCCGCTTTCAGAACAGGCTGTATGTATGGATATGAAAATGCCTGAACTTAAGGATATTTTAAATTCTCTTGAAAAAATGGAAACACAAATTATCCTTGATAAAGAAACAATAAGAAAAGCGCATCTTCCTATAAAAAAAATGCTTGATTCTAAATTTTAATTCAACTTATATACAAAAGCCGATTTAATCGTAGTGTGTAGATTCCGTTATCATCCTTATAAAACTGGTGGATTGTGGCTTTTACTTAAGCTATAATTTTATCAGTCATTAATCAATGTCTTTGAATTAAAACAAAATTATTGATTTTGCTTAGTTTACGGAACCATCTGTCTTCGCTTGAAGCTACGCCAAGACACCGGAGGACTGGTTCCCTCCACCACGAATTCTGTATTTTGTGGAGGGAATCAATGCTTTGATTCAGAAAGCATAATTCTTAATTCAATGACATTAAGTGATTAATAAACATCAAAAAAAATAGTAATTTACTTAAAAAAAACTAAATAAATCGAGTATTATATGTCAGGCTCAAAAAGACTTATTATTTCAATGTCGCTTTTATTAGCCGGCACAGCCCTTGGTGCAGGTATTTTAGGACTCCCTATGGAAACCGGGCTATCCGGTTTTCTGCCTTCACTGATAATAATGATAATCACCTGGATCACACTAATGCTTACAGGATGGGTTTTCATTTTTAAAATCAGTATGTCGAGAAAACCTGTAGAAGATTTTGCAGATTTATATAAAAGAGAATTCGGGCACTGGAGTATTTTCTTAAATACTTTTGGTTATTTCATAACTTTTTATGGTATAATTACCGCATATTTATGCGGGATATCTACAGCTACCATCGAAATTTTCCCTTTACTGAAAAGTATCCCTTATGTAGACAAGTTTCTTATAGTTATTTACTTTTTTGTTTTAACTTCTATAGTTATATTCGGTATTAAAATATTCAAAAAATTTAATATGATTTTTTCATCATTTCTTCTCGTGACTTTTATTGCTATGGTACTGGCTGCTTTACTGCACATTAATGTAGATTATTTAAAACATGTAAATCTGTCATATCTGCCGTTTGCCACCCCAATACTCTTTACTTCGTTCTGCTTTCATCCTGTCATACCTTTAATCTGCCAACATGTAAAAGAAGAAAACTTCAGCCGTAGAATTTTAAAATGGATACTGTTCTGGGGTACTTTTATTATATTATGCGTAATCTTATTCTGGTCTCTTGTAGTGCTTGGAATTGTGCCGGTGCATTCAGTTTCCGGGACAAGCATTATCAAAGCTCATGCCAAAGGGCTTCCCGCTACTGTTCCTTTAGCGAAATGTATACATTTCGCACCATTAAGAATTTTAGCTCTCCTTTTTACTTTTTTTGCAATAGTTACATCTTTTATTGGAAGCGGGGCAGGTTTCATGAACTATGTAAAAAATTTTTCCGGGCATTATATCAAACGCAATAAAACTACTGATTTTGTTATTACTTTTGCCATTCCCTTTCTGGTCGCACTTATCTATCCAAATATTTTTTTACGAATGCTCGGTGTTGTAGGCGGCATAGGTGTCGTTACTATCTACGGTATCCTGCCTTCATTGCTGGCAATTAAACCTAATAATAATAAAAAAATAAAAATAATAGGCTACTCTACCCTTTGTTTAAGCCTTATTGTCTTTTTTATTGAACTTTATAAAACTTGTTTTTGAGAATCATATAATTCCAGTTCAGGCTGAAAATACTCTGAACAATTATCCTCAATATTAGAAACTGATATACCTGCGAGCCTAATACTCTTTTCCAGCTTTACTTCTTTGATAAGCTTAGCTGCAATAACCATTAGCAGCGCTTTATTTATTTTCCTGTAAGAAATAAAAGAAGTACTCCTTGTTACAATCTTAAAATCACTATATTTAATTTTTAAAGTTACAGTCCTGGCAGAAACTTTATTCCGCTGCAACAGCGGAACTAATTCGTCACATAATTTACTTATTACTTTTAATACGACGGATCGAGAATTTATATCATGGGGAAATGTAACCTCCCTACCGTAAGATTTCCTTCTTCTCTCAACGCAAACGGGCCTTTCATCCCTACCTCTTGAAATGTTGTAATAAAAAATACCATTTTTGCCGAAAAGCTCAGTTAATTTTTTAATTGAAAACATTTTAAGATCATATCCGTTTCGGATACCAAGTTGTTTCATCTTTTTAAAAGTTACTTTACCTATACCGAAAAATCTCTGAATGGGAAGCTTATTTATAAACTCTTCAGACTCTTTCGGAGTTATAACCGTCAGTCCATCCGGTTTATTTATATCTGATGCCACCTTTGCTAGAAATTTATTAAAAGAAACACCGGCCGAAGCAGTCAAAGCTGTCTCATTGAAAATCATACTCCTTATACTTTTTGCAATTACAGTCGCAGAAGGGATATTAAGTTTATTATCAGTCACATCTAAAAAAGCCTCATCGAGTGAAAGCGGTTCAACCAAATCCGTAAACCCTCTGAAAATTTCATTAATTTGCCGTGAGACATATTTGTATTTTTCAAATTCGGGGGGTATAAACACTGCAGTAGGACAAAGTTTATAAGCTTGAGCAGATGGCATAGCTGAATGTATACCATATTTTCTTGCTTCATATGAGCAGGTGGAAACAACACCCCGAGAGTTAGGTTTACCACCAACAATAACGGGCTTATTTTTAAGCCCGGGATTGTCTCTCTGCTCTACGGAAGCATAAAAGGCATCCATATCGATATGGATTATTTTTCTTATACTGGCTTCAACTTCCTGCATAATAAATATATAAATTACAGCTTTACATTATTCAAAAAAAAATTACTTTAGCACAACATTAGTTGACCTTCGTATTATTAAGTATTAATATAATGATTCTATCATATTTTGCTTTATTAAAACTTAATTTTAAATAAATATGGAAAATTCAGAATATATAAAATATTTAACTTTTGCAAAAGAGATTGCTTTTGAAGCCGGAAAAATCATTAGCAGAGAAAGAAACAAAAGCAGTTTCAGTCTTGATTATAAAAACAATGTTGAGCTTGTAACAACAGCGGATATAGCCTCTGAAAAATTTATTATAGATACTGTCAGGTCTACATATCCTGAACACAGCATTTTATCTGAAGAATCATACAATAACATTACATTTGATAGCATACATAACAATTTTTTATGGATTATAGATCCTATTGACGGTACAGTTAACTATGCTAATAATCTTCCCCAAGTTACAATCTCTATCGCTCTTTCCGAAAATAGAAAAGTCGTTGCAGGTGTAGTTTATTCTCCATTTCTTAATGAAATGTTTTATGCAGTAAAAGGAAAAGGCGCATTTCTGAACAACAAAAAAATCAAAACTCCAAAAGGAATATCCATTAAAAATGCATTAATCGGCACCGGCTTTTCCTATAATAAACAGGAAAGGATATTACAGTTGGAATACTTAAAAAAAGTTCTGCAAAACTGCCAGGACATAAGAAGACTCGGTTCGGCAGCCCTTGATCTATGTTATGTCGCTATGGGTAGATTAAACGGTTATTATGAAAACGTAAAAAGCTGGGATATGGCTGCGGGTGCTTTAATAGCCAAAGAAGCAGGCGCTACCGTCGGGCATATGGGCAAAGTCCCTGATAATACTCCAGGTGACCTTTATGGCGAAGGTCTTGTCGCCGCCGCTGACGATATATATGATAAACTTTTAAAGATATTAAATTCTTAAGGAGAACCGAATAATGAACTTAAAAATTGAAGCGGTAAAATTAAATTGGCCTGAAGGCTGTAATATTATTGTTGGTCAGTCTCATTTTATAAAAACTGTTGAAGATATTTCAGAAATTATGGCGAGCTATGTTCCAAAGGCATCATATGGGCTTGCATTTAATGAAGCTTCTGGACCATGCCTCATCCGCACAGACGGAAATGATGAAAATTTATTGAAATATGCAGAAAAATGTGCAAATGATGTTGCTGCAGGCCATGCATTTTTCCTGATTATAAAAGAATGTTTCCCGATAAATATTCTTAATCAGCTTAAAAACTGTCATGAAGTATGTCATATTTTCTGCGCTACTGCAAATCCTCTTGAAATTTTAGTTACAGAGTCAGACCAGGGACGAGGTATAATTGGTGTGATCGACGGACACTCTCCTTCAGGCATAGAAACCGATAAAGATAAAAATGACAGATATAATATACTCAGAAACTTTAAATATAAGCATTAAATTTTTCAAAATTAAATCTGCAAGATACAGTATTGTTTTTTAAAAACAGTAAAAATTACTTATCCCTGATTGCATAATTACTATATTTTCCTTAAAATAATTGTTTAAATGAAAACATTAGGCTCAAAAACTCTTTGAGAGATTTCTATTATTTAAATTCGTTTAAACAACAAACCAAAAGCGATAACTATGCAATCAAACACTAAATCAATAATCTCTGTCGGAATGCTCATAGGCGGTGCAACTATTGGCGCCGGTATTTTAGGACTCCCAATTCAGACAGGTCAGGCAGGAATATTTCCTTCAATTATTGGAACCCTGGGTATTTGGATCCTTCTCACTATAACTGCATTCATTATTACTGACCGTTTCGCTACAGAAAGCGATATAACAGAAGATTTTCCAACAGTTTACAGGAAAGAATTCGGATTATTAGGCAAATTATTAGTTATCCTCGGTTATTTAATAAATTATTACGGAATAATGGTGGCATATCTGTGTGCAAGTGTTTCAATTCTTTCGTTTCTTCTCCCTGTCCATCTTTATGACTGGTGCTATCTGCTTATTTTCTTCATTCCGGTTGCCGGTATAACACTGTTCGGCCTAAAGTATGTATTAAAGGCAAATTCGTTTTTTATGATAGTATTGATTATTACTTTCACTATTATGTTTACATTAATAATTTCCCACCTCAAACCTGAAAGGATAACCTATACTAACTGGACTTTCTTTCCTATTACACTGCCTATTATTGTTAACGCTTTTTTATTTCACAATATCATACCGGCTGTGTGCAGAACAATGGATAATAATTCAAGAAAAGTAAAGCAATCAATTATTGTAGGAACTGTCATAGCCTGCAGTATTAATCTGGTCTGGATCATAGCAGTTCTGGGAGTTCTCCCGCTGGGACCGGAAAGCCTCTCCTCTTCGATAAAACATGCTTTTTCACACAGTCAGCCTGCGACCGTTCCACTATCTAAAGCCTTAAAATCGAATTTCTTAACTTTCATTGGAATTATATTCGCATTTTGCGCAATAATCACTTCCTTTGTCAGTGTGTCTATTGGTCTGCAGGGCTTTTTAAGAGATATATTTATTTCAAATTTCAAAATAGAAAGTAAAATTTTAAATAATACAGCTGTATTTCTCCCCCCGCTAATCATCTCACTGGCCTTCCCCCATTTTTTCTTAAAAGCAATGGGATATGCAGGCGGTGTAGGCGGTTTGCTTATTTTCGGCATATTCCCAACACTATTATGGTTAAAATCAGGCAGCAGGGGAAAAATGACGGCGGGGCTTTTAATGCTGCTAATATTCCTGTATATCATGGGGGTACAGATTTTTACAACTTAACGGAAACCAAAATAATGAAAAACACAATCTTGAACGCTTTAGTAATATTCCGGATTTTTAGTGCTCCTGAAGAATTATTTCTGGGAGGAAGCAAGACAAGCACAGGGATTTGTTAAAAAAATTTCAGTTGGGTACAGAGTAGTATAAACTGCACAGAAACCTGTTTATTCTTCTTTTTCCTCCTTCTCAAACTCCTCTTTAGCTTTTTCCTTTGTAAGCCTGATTGTCCGTTCGAGCAGAGTAGAGTATATTGGTTTATGTCCGATAAAGTAAGCAACCATGGTAGCACTGAAACAGGTAAGCAGCAGTGGCACTATCAGTTCATAATTCATTGTCATCTCTACAACAAGCACAGTTCCTGTCAGCGGAGCCCCCACTGTCGCTGTAAACAATGCAGCCATCCCGGCCACAGCAAACATTCCCGGATCAAGTATAACTGAAGGAAATAATAAATTGGCATAGTATCCAAAACTCATCCCAAAGACTGTCCCCAAGGCCAGCATAGGAGCAAAAATTCCGCCCGGAACACCGGAACCGTAGCTAACCCATGTTGTAACCATCCTTAGAAAAAATATCAGCAGAAGAGTTGCAGGCAGTATCTCAAAATTAAGGGCTTTGGGTATTACTTCATAACCCCCGCCGGTAATATCGGGATAAACTTTTGTCAAAATACCAAAGACAGCAGCAGTAACCACAATTGAAATCCAGAATTCAATGCCTTTCTTTTTGGTATAAAAATCCAAAGCTTTAATTATATACTTATTAAAAATTACTCCCATCACTCCGAAAATACATCCAAAAACGATAAAAATCCATAATGAAGCAGTAGAAGGATGTGCAAACTGTGTCATTATTATATCCGGTTTTTTGCTTCCAAGTATAATTCGAACCACAACATCACTAATGATAGAAGTAACAATGACACACTGCAGTGATTTAAAACTCCATTTGAACTGTGTATGCATTTCTTCTATAACAAAAAGTATCCCTGCAAGCGGTGCATTAAATGCCGCAGCCAGTCCTCCACCGGCGCCTGCAGCAATCAAAATATGTGAGTGTTCGGGACCAACATGAAAAACCCTGCTTATCATCTTTCCAAGAGCCCCCCCCATCTGAATGGTTGGACCTTCACGCCCAAGAATCAATCCGCTCGACAATGACAAGCTTCCTGCAAAGAATTTTACCGGCAGCACCCTGTTCCACCTGATCCAGCGTTTTCTTTCCAGCGAACCCTCTATTTCCTGCACACCGCTCCCTCCAGTTTCAGGAGCAAACCTTTTTACAAGCCAAATGGATACAACAACCAATATCACCGGAATAATTATACTGAGAGACCATTCAAGAATTAAACTTTCCGTATATGAATAGCTGCAGATATATTCCTTTAAATGAATTAAATATCTGACAGACAGCTGAAAAATACCTCCTATAAAGCCGGCTATTGCTCCAAGCATAATACCAAGAATAAATAATAAACGGACCTGTTTCCTCTCTTTCAATAACATATATGAAAGCACTTTAAATTGGTGTTGATGGTGGTGGTGATGATTCATATTTCCTATAATTTCTTTTTTTTCTTAATATTAATTTAGTGTACTATTTGATTATAATATATAACAAAAGCAAAAGCAACAGTGACACAAGCGGACAGGTTTATTTCTAAACATGAGCAAGCGATGCAGCCTTCATACTTGATTCATTAAATTCTCTTTCACTTATTACACCGATAACATTTGAAGCCCTGTATGCACCAAATCGTGTAGTAACAATTCCATATTCAGCTCCTTTTTCCCTCATTCCTGTCATAATCTCAGGCAGTCGGTTATTCGATCTAAAAAGCAAAAATCTATTATCTATGTAATTTTTAAAATTTTCCAATGTAGCTCGTTCTGCAATAACAGGAGACACCTTATTAAGAATTCCTATGATAATTTCATCGCGATGTACAATATAATATTTATTTTCATCCATTCCAAGCAAAAACCCTGATGGATCTTCCGCTATTTCCGAAATATTAATTATTTCAAAATTTTTCGATAAAATATGGTTTGCGTTCATAGCATTTGATACTGCGGCCTGGAGCCCTTCAGGCATAAAGTATCCGTCATGCAGAAGTTTATCTGTATATATACTTTCATTGCAAACAGCTTTTCTCACAGCATAGGCTGAAGAAACCGTAATGATTACCGGAAGTACAAAGTTCATGTTATGCACCATTTCAGTCAGCATTACAATTGCAGTTAAAACTGCTCCGGTCGCTCCGCATACTACCCCGGCCATACCGGCTAATGCAAAAGTAACCGGGTCTATTGGCAGCTCCGGAAAAATAATTTTACATATGCCGCCCCATCCTGCACCAAAGGCAGCGCCCAGATAAAGGGAAGGCGAAAAAATCCCGCCCGAACCTCCTGACCCAATTGTTATAAAAGTAGCAATAAGTTTCAACAATACCAGTATTAAAAGAAGCCATGGATTAGTCAGCAGACCGGTAAGGATTTCATATATAGTGGAATATCCTACTCCTCCGATATAATAATGCCCGGTTGACTGCATAGTAAAATAAAGCATAACACCTATAATACCCATTCCTAAAATATGCCTGGTATAATAGTTCCCTTTCATATTGTCGAAAAAATTTTCAAAAAACCTCATCCCTTTAATGAAAAGCCATGAAAGAAGCCCAAGTACTACTCCAAATGGAACAAAAATAAAAAGAATCATAAGGTTGGGTTCTGAAAATGACGGAACAATTAGAGATGGAATAAAAAAACACGGTTCTATTTCAATAAAAGTCCTTGCAATAAAACATGCTGTAACAGTTGCAATAGCTACAGGAAAAACAGTTGCTGCAGTAATTGACAGAAGAATAAGTTCAATTCCGAAGGTTAATCCGCCAACCGGCGTATTAAATGTTGCCGCAATCCCGGCCGCAGCTCCTGCAGCTATAAGAATATTTCGCTGTCTCGATGGCATTTTTATAATCTGTCCCAAGGTCGAACCGAATGCCGCGCCGACCTGAACAAAAGGACCTTCGCGCCCTACAGAACCACCTGAACCAATAGAAACAGCAGAAGCTACAGCTTTGACTAAACCCACTACAGGCCTTATTATCCCTTTTTTAAAATAGACGGATTCCATAACTTCCGGCACTCCGTGTCCTTTTGCTTCCGGAGCAAAATTTTTAACCAGGAAAGCTACGACTACAGCCCCGATAACGGGTATTAAAATAATACCTGCTCCTAAAGCCGACTCCGGGGTATGTATACTGGAGTCATAATAAATACTGAATTTACCCAGAAAAAGGATATTATGTATAAGCCCTATCATCCTGTTAAAAACTATTGCACCGAATCCTGATATCATACCAACTAAAAGAGCAAGAACAGCCATCTTCCACATCGGGAGTTTTTCATTTTTGTAAATTAGGTCAGGATTTACTTGTTCCACTTTTGAACTGTTTCCTTCCTTTGATTTATTTTATTCAACCCAAATTATGCATAATCCGGGTTTAAACTGTTAAGTACTTCATAGATTTTTAAATAAAATGCTCCTCATAAACATAAAAGACTCATTTTATGCAACCTGTATTCTGAATAGAGTTTTTGTCAACAACTATTAATTATAATATAACATAAAAGATACGATATACCTGTTAAAAATTAATATAAAGCCTGTTATTTTCAAAATTTGAAGCTTATTCACTATTAGAGAGTTCTGAACTTTTTTCAAAGTCATTTATTATTTTTTTTAAGTAATCAGTACCCTGGCTGAGATTTACTGTTTCAGGATGCTGATGCCTGAACCAGGTTTCCTGTCGCCTAGCATATTTTTTGGTTGATGAAATAATTCTTGCTTCCATCTGTTCATAAGTTATTCTGCCATTAAGATATTCGGCAATAATAAAATATCCTATAGCCTGTCTTGCTGTCGGAGTTTCAAGCAGCCCGTTTTTCACCAGCCTTTCGGTCTCATCAATCCAGCCTTTTCTGAGCATCTGTTCTGTTCTCAGAGTGATATTTTTAAAAAGAGTTTTTCTATCAATCTGAATATTATAGGAATTCACATTGAACTTCAGCTCCTGCTTATTCCATTGTTCCTGCTGAAGTGTAATAGATTTTCCTGTTATATTAAAGACTTCCAGTGCTCTCAGCAGTTTTCTTGGATTATCTTTAAATTTTCTGTAGGCCAGTATATCTGTTTTTTTAACCTGCTCCCTGAGTTCCTCATTTTTGTCGGTATAACGATTGACCAATTGAAGTCGCAGCTCAGGATCAGAAGGAAGTGGGTCAAGGCCGTAAAGAATTGATTTTATATATAACCCGCTACCGCCGGCCAATACCGGAATTTTCTTTTTAGATAAAATATCCTTAATAGCCGCCTTTGCTTTTTCAACATAGAAATAAATATCTATACGGTCCCTGATATCAAGTATATCAATCATATGATGTTTTACTTTTTCTCTGGCTTTATCAGAGGGTTTTGCAGTACCGATATTCATCCTCTGATAAACCTGCATTGAATCTGTAGACAGGATTTCTGCCGGTATCCTGTCAGCCAGCTTCATTGCAAGTGAACTTTTACCGCAGGCCGTAGGACCCATTATAATGATTAAAGGGGGATTATTCATATTTTTTCTTTTCATCGGGCCTCAATAAAAATGAAATAATCAAAATCGCAACTCCTATACATATAGCACTGTCCGCAACATTAAATGCGGGCCAATGATAACCGCCTAAATAAAAATCAAGAAAATCAACGACTGAGTGCCTTGTCAGCCTGTCTATTGCATTGCCGATAATACCGCTTATTATCATACCAAGTGCATAATATCTTTCCGGCCAGCCTTCTGTTACTGCCCTGTAAAAAAGGATCAAAAGCACAAGGGCAACCAATGCGATAAAAAAAAGAGCAATATTGTTTCCATAAAAGAGACCGAAAGCGGCACCGGTGTTTTTCACATAAACAATATTGAAAAAACCAGGGATTATATTTATATAGCTGGAACTTAAAGTTTCACTGTGTACTATCATGTATTTAGTAGTATAATCCAGAATAACAAGTAGAACTAGAAGTATAAAAGAATGCCTGACTGTGACTTTTTCTCTTTCGGATTTAAATCCTAACCTTACCATAAAATATCTCCGTTTATTTATATCTAAAAAATTAAATAATCTATTACAACAGTTAGTATTCTCATTTCTTTATAATATATTATATTTTCGTTCTGATTATTTTATTATTTTATTATTTGACTATTTTAATTATATTTAATATATGCAAACATTGAAAATGTAAATCAAAAATATAAATTAATTTATATTTTTGGAAAAACGGAGTGATTTATGTTTAGACTTCAGGGCAGATCGGCTCTTGATACAATAAAAAGGATAGTTCTGTTTATTATAACTTTAGCTCTAACTTTCTTTGTTATTTTTTTCCTTTGGATCCCGTTGCTAATTCTTGTATGCATCTTCCTACTGATTGCCTTTATCTTCCGCAAGCGAATCAATATTTCCACTTTCAACTCATTCAGCAGTAAAAAAGATCAGTATGCCACCTGGAATACTGATAAAGATACAGCAGACAGCAACTCTCAGGATGAATACAAAAACAGTGAATGCGTAAATGCAGACTATATTAACCTGGATAAAGAGGACGACACTTAATTAGAACAGTTTTCATACTAAACAGCAGGAGGTTTCATTTATGAAAAAATTGATTCTCGATAAGAAAAAAGCTGAAAACAGCTCAATCGAAGAGTTGATCTCCAGCTTTGAAACAGATACAAAAAAAGGACTGGCTGAAACAGATGCCGGAGAAAGACTAAAAGAATACGGCCATAATGAAATAACCGAGCATCACGAAAGCACACTGTCAAAAATTTTAAAAAAGTTTTGGGGGCCTATACCCTGGATGATAGAAATTGCAGCTGTTTTGAGTGCATGTATATCCCACTGGGATGACTTTATTATTATTTCTTTTCTGCTGTTTCTGAATGCAGCAATTGAGTTTGTCCAGGAATTTAAAGCCGGAAACGCAATTTCAGCTTTGAAAAAAAAGCTTGCAACTAAGGCAAGAGCATTAAGAAACGGTAAATGGGGGGAAGTAGAAGCAAGAAGCCTGGTCCCCGGTGACATCATAAGAGTTAAATTAGGTGATGTACTTCCTGCAGATATCAAACTAATAGATGGCGATTATATTTCGGTTGACGAAGCAGCCCTTACCGGTGAATCTCTCCCTGTAGAAAAACACAAAGGAGATATTGCATACTCCGGAGCCATAATAAAACAGGGTACAATGAATGCACTCGTTTATGGAACCGGTGAAAATACCTTCTTTGGAAAAACCGCTAAACTTGTATCGGAAGCAAAAACTGAAAGCCATTTTCAGAAGGCTGTTGTAAAAATAGGTGATTACCTGATAGCACTTAACTTTGTACTTGTTGCCATAGTAATTGTAACAGGAATCTTCAGGCATGAAAGTATTTGGGAACTTCTCCAGTTTGCACTTGTTTTAACTGTAGCATCCATACCGGCAGCTATGCCGGCTGTTTTGAGTGTAACAATGGCAATAGGAGCACTTGCGCTATCAGCGAAAAAGGCAATTGTGAGTAAACTGATTGCAATTGAAGAACTTGCAGGAATGGACATATTATGTTCCGATAAAACAGGTACAATAACTAAAAATAAATTGGTTGTTCACGGCTTTCGCACGCTGGAAAAATTTACTGATGATGATGTCCTTTCCAATGCTGTGTTGTCATCTAAATATGAAGATAAAGAACCTATCGACCTTGCTATACTCGACTGCTGTAGTAAAAAAGAAGGGTTAAAAGAAGAACTTGAAAAATATGAAACAGTTAACTTCACACCTTTCGACCCTGTTTCAAAAAGAACTGAAGCTGAAATTACATATAACAATGAAACTTTTAAAGTCAGTAAGGGGGCACCTCAGGTAATCCTTAATCTGGCACACAATAAAGAAAAAATTGCTGATGAAGTTAATCAATATATAGATGAAGCCGGGAAAAGGGGTTTTCGAACACTCGGAGTAGCTAAAACCATAAACAATAAATGGCATTTTTTAGGCCTCCTTTGGCTACAGGATCCTCCCCGTGACGATTCAGCTGCCACAATTAAAGAAGCTAAAAGGCTCCGTGTCAAAGTTAAAATGATAACCGGCGACCATGAAGCGATTGCAAAAGAAACTTGTCGGCAGGTTGGAATAGGTGATAACATTTTACAAGCGGAAAGTTTGGAAGACGTTCCTGACAGAAAAGCCTTAAAGCTTGTTGAAAACGCAGATGGATTCAGCCAGGTATTTCCGGAACACAAATATGAAATAGTAGAATTGCTCCAGAAGCACGGGCACATTATAGGCATGACCGGGGACGGAGTAAATGATGCCCCCGCATTGAAGAAAGCTGATACAGGTATTGCAGTGGAAGGAGCTACTGATGCAGCACGCTCGGCATCAGATATTGTTTTTACACTCCCGGGATTATCTGTAATCGTAGATGCAATTAAAGAAGCGCGATGTATTTTCCAGAGAATGCAGAGCTATGCAATTTATAGAATTTCCGAGACACAGGATGTTCTGTTCTTCACAGTACTTGCAATACTGTTTTGCGGAGTATATCCGGTTACTGCTATTATGATCGTACTTCTTGCGGTTTTCAATGACTTCCCGATCATGGCAATAGCCTATGATAATACTAAACCGAATATCCGGCCCGAAAATTGGAATATGCGGAAAGTAATCGGAATTGGCAGTGTACTTGGTTTAACCAATGTATTTTTTACTTTTTTAATGTTTTATATTGGAAAGCATGTTCTTTCCGGACCTGATTGGCATTCAAGCATTTTCGGCAACAGTGTTATGTCTGAACACATAATAGCAGCAAGACACTGGTTGGTTTCCACTTTCGGAACCCTGAATTTTAAACAGGTACAAACACTTGTCTTCGCCGAACTTGCAATAGCAGGTAATTTGACAATCTTCCTTGCGAGAGTAAAACAGTCGATGTTTTCCCTTGCACCGGGGAAAGGTCTTGTATGGTCTACAATAATTTCAAAACTTATTGTTTCTATTATGTGCGGTTTTGGAATCTTGATGGCCCCTATCGGATGGTATATTGTGTTCGTCTGGATATATGCCTGTATTCAAATGACAATAACTGACAGGATGAAAATTTTTGCCTATAAACTATTTGATTTTGTCGGCATAAGATTCAAAAGATCAGGAAAAATCCATGAGTAAGCCTAATCTGAAAAGGGGCGGAGGATTATTTTGAACCTTTACAGATATGGTCTAATTAGACGGTCCACGAAAAGGGGTTTCATAGCTTTGATTTTTCTTTTGTTATGATAATCATATCACAAGATTTATGATTTTTCACAGCCGTCTCCCCTGAAACAAAAATTACTATACAGTAAAATATTGCATTAAATCGTATAATTTTATTATACATTTAACAATAATGCTGTATTGCGGCGCGCTAAGCCGTCGCCCCGGAGTAGCGGGGCTATGGCTCACACGGTCG
>JAIPJT010000055.1 GCA_021733985.1 Victivallales bacterium
GAGTACACGATTTATCGTGCAGGTCTGCAATTAAGCACGAACAAGCTGAAGCTTGAACTCCAACATTTTGATTTTTAATCGCACCAAAAAAATCTTCGTTTGAAAAATAACGATAAAAGTCTAATTATAAAGCCTATAGATGTTTTCGTTCAATCACTAAATACTGAATTCAGAATTTTTTATTTGACAGCTACAGCTTCAATTTCAATCAGTACATCCTTAGGAAGTCTGGCTGCTTCGACACAGCTTCTCGCCGGAGGAGCTTCAGTAAAGTAACTGCCGTAAATCTCGTTTACAGTTGAAAAATCGCCCATGTTCTTTATGAAAATCAGGGTTTTAATCACATGTTTTAAATCTGTTCCGGCCGCTTCAAGCACAGCCTTTACATTTTTCATAACCTGTTCTGTCTGTGATTTTATATCCGGTGCTATCTCCCCTGTCTCAGGGTCGAGTGGAATCTGTCCTGAAGTATAAACAAATTTATCTATACAGACAGCCTGTGAATAAGGTCCTATAGCTGCCGGAGCATTGTTTGTCGATATAATCTTTTTTTCCATTATTGTTGCCTTTCATGTTTTAAAAAATACAAGAAGTTGTGTTTAAATCTAACCTGAATTATTCATGTGCCGGATTTGCTGTAGCTACAAGGAAACAAAATGAAGCCATGTGCTGACGTATGACTGGTATGTACTTTGTACTGCATACCAGTCATACGACAGCACTTGAGTTGCAGTTAACGAAGTAGATACGGTAAAACCGGCACACCTTTGGTAAAAAAGTAAAAGAACTAAGAAAAACAAAGTTTTTCGCATAAAAAGATATAACAATCTTATAACAAATAACTAATATCATTTTTCACTTTTTTATGAATAGATCAGGCTAAAGCGGGTTGTTTTTATAATATTCTTCAGCTGCATCGATAGCTTTCAAGTTAATTTCGACATATTTTGCTTTACTAAGTGACTGCGGCAAAATAAGTTTAAGGATATCAGTGTCTATAATGCCTTTTATCTGTGCATAAATTCCCAGCATTATTACTGCGGCGGTAGCCGTTAAACCGACTTTGTTTGCAAGTTCGGTTGCCGGAACGTAATATACATTAACATCATCTCTCTGAACTTTTCTGTTAATAAGAGATGAATTTACAATTATCAGCCCGCCGGGATTAACGTTTTTTTCAAAAGTATTGAGGGCAGGTATTGTCATAGTTATTAAAGTATCAGGATAATCTACAACCGGGGTGCCTATCTGTTCTTCAGCAATAACTACACTTGCGTTGGCAGTACCGCCGCGCATTTCCGGGCCGTAAGAAGGGAGCCAGGTCGATTCCATTCCTTTCTTGATCGCGCAGTTGGATAATAAAACACCCACTGACATAATACCCTGACCGCCAAAACCGGCTATCTTTACTTTTTCTTCGCCGTTCTTAATGGTTTTACGGGTAGTTTGTTTGTCTTTCTCTTTAACAATATCAAGCAGTTCCAGAAGTTCAGCATTTTCCATCCAGGGGTACTTCCCTGACTGTTTTTCTCCATCTTTGTCCCTGAAGTTTTTAACTTCATAAAATTTTTCCAAATTCTCTCTCAGCCATTTTCTGGCATCGACCGGAGTCATTTTCCAGTTAATTGGACACGGCGCAAGTATTTCTACAAAAGAAAACCCTTTTTTATCTTTCTGGTTTTGTATAGCTTTCCTTATTGCTTTTCTTGTATTCATTACTCCTTTTGGTGTCCCCAATGTAGTTCGCTCAATGAATACAGGCGCTTCCATTGTGTTAAGAAGTTCCGAAATTCTCAAAGGCATTCCATCAATATCCTTGTCTCTGCCGAAAGGAGTTGTTTTAGTTTTTTGCCCAAGTAGAGTTGTCGGCGCCATTTGTCCCCCGGTCATGCCGTATATGGCATTATTGATAAAAATTACAGTCAGATTTTCACCCCTGTTGGCTGCGTGGACAATCTCAGAAGCTCCAATACCGCCTAAATCGCCGTCGCCCTGATATGATATAACTATTGAATCATCATGGACCCTTTTTATTGCGGTACCTGTAGCCGGTGCTCTGCCGTGTGCGCACTGAATACTTGCTGAATTAAAATAATAATATATAAAGACTCCACATCCGACCGGAGCAAGAAAAACAGCTTTATCTGCAATGTCAAAGTCGCTTAGAGCCTCTCCAATAAGTTTATGAACTGTACCGTGCCCGCAGCCCGGACAGTAGTGTGTAGTTTTCTGTCCCGGCCCTTTGCGTTCAAAGGTATCATAAAAAGCTTCAGGCTTTTGATGTTTGATCATTTTTAAATATCCTTTTTAATTTTTTCAATAACTTCATTCACTGTCGGCACATAGCCGCCGTACCAGTTACAGTTGATTACAGGTATTCTGTTTTTTATACCAAGCTGAATATCTGCGGACATCTGACCGTTGTTTAATTCAACAACAATCATTTTCTTTGCATTGTCTACAGCTTTGTTCAATTCTCTGTTTGGGAAAGGAAACAGGGTTTTGGGACGGAAGAGCCCTATTTTTATTCCCTCTTTTCTCAGCTCTCTGACTACAGTCAGGCATATTCTGGAACAAATTCCAAACGCGGACAGCACAATTTCCGCATCCTCAGTATGATAGTTTTCGCTGTCCTGTTCATTATCTTCAATTTCCTTATATATATTCTGCAGTAAAATATTATATTCCTGCTGCTGGTTCTGATTCATCAATATGCTTTTTACCCAGCTTTTCCTGCTTTTTCCATCAGCATAAATTGCCCAGTCATTGCGTTTTGCTTCTTTTACACGGGTTGGGAAACTGACTGCTTCCATCATCTGTCCGATATAAGCATCGGAGAGAATAAAAACCGGAACTCTGTACTTATCAGCGAGTCCAAACGCTTTATAAGAGCAGTCAGCCATTTCCTGTGCAGAGTTCGGTGCCAGTACAATGCACTTGTAGCATCCGTTTCCTCCGCCTTTAACCACCATGTTATAGTCGCCCTGTTCAGGCCATATATTGCCTAATCCCGGTCCTGCACGCTGTACATTCACAATTACACACGGCACCTGTGAACCGGCTATATAGGAAATTCCTTCACTCATAAGTGCAATCCCCGGGCTCGAGGACGCAGTCATTACTCTGGCACCGGCTGCACCGGCACCAAAAAGCATATTGATTGCACTGACTTCACTTTCAGCCTGTAGAAAATGTCTGCCGGACTTTGTAAAATAATAAGCTGCAGCATGTGCAACTTCACTTGCGGGCGTTATCGGATAACCGAAAAAATGAGTGGCTCCGCCCAGCAAGGCTCCATGTACGATTGCATCATTGCCTTTCATTAAACGCTTCACTTTTCTTTTTCCTCCTCCTCATTTTTGTACACTGTTATCGCTCCGAGTTCCGGGCATACATAAAAGCATAAACCGCAGGCGGTACAGCCTTTGTCTTCAAACTTTGCATACTGATAGCCGATTTTATTTATATCTGAACCGATATGGAGGCACTCTTTAGGACATGCGTGAACACATACCTTGCATCCTTTACACTCATCCGGTTCGATTTTTACAAAATTCCTTTTTGCCATAATATTTAAACTCCTTTAAATAAGTCGTCTTCAAGACCTATTCCAAAAAAATTAATATCATCAATCATCTCTGTTACATTATTATTCATATTATTAATTTCTATTCTATGCTCCGGACAGCCAAAACGTGAACAGGCAAGAATTCTGTTGTTTTTACCCGGCAGATGCATTTGAACCATTTTTTTTGAAGTACAGTCTTTTGCGGGACAGGGTTCGTCTATTAATAAACTTACCCCGCATATCGGGCAGTAAATATCAATAATCTCAATTTTGTTATGATTATTCGGTATGAAACTGTAAAGCTTTGTATGGCTTCCCCAGAAAGCATCAAGAAAGAGTATGCCTTCACATTCATTCAGTTTAATCTGAAGCTTTATTGATGCTTCTCCATGGATATGTACCTCGTCAGAGACCAGATTGTGACCGTGAGGGCATAGCAGCTTCTCAATAACCAAAAATTCATTTTCATTTTTTGAAATGAATTTCATCCCTGCCGGTAATGTCCTTAAAAATGGCTGCGGAATTTCTTTTTTTATCAGTTTCATAAACTATCATTACCTCCTTCCGATAATGGAAATATTTTTTTATAACTGTAAATTCTGCTGTAAAACAAAATATCACAGTTAGTTTTACAATGTTAAATCTTGAATAATTAAGATGCCCATTGCAAAACAACGAAAGATACTAAACTATATTTTAAAAACAAATCTTATTTTTTTAATTATCTGGATTGTTTACGAAAAAGTAAACGAAGTTAACATAAAGGATGAAAACAAATTTAAAAGTTTACAATTAATCATATGTGAAGATTTCCTCTTTACCATCAAAAATACCCAGCGCTCTTTCTTTAAGAGCTTCCATTTCGTTTTCACCGGGAAAGATAAATATTGGTCCCAGGAAATTAACTCTTTCAGTAATGCTTCTTACGATATAATGATTATGTGCAAGCCCCCCGGTAAGGATAATAGCATCAATAATACCGTTATATATAATAGCCATTCCCCCGATGCAGGTGCATATATTATAAATCATTGCATTAATTATCAGTTGTTTCTTTTCATCTTTTATGTCTTCCATTATTTTTTTTACATCGGAAGTCCCGAAGTAGGCCATCAGCCCCCCTTTACCGTGGATCATCTCTTTTATTTCTTTTTCGGAATATTTACCGGAAAAACAAAAATTAACTATCTGTTCTGCGGAGATGCTGCCTGTTCGTTCGGGAGAAAAGGGTCCGTCGCCATACAGGCCGTTATTAACATCCACAACTCTTCCGTTTTTATGTGCCCCTATAGTAATTCCGCCGCCCATATGTGCAACAATAGCATTAAGGTTATTGTAGTTTTTGCCAAGCTGGTTTGCTACCATATGAGCTGAATATTTCTGGTTTAAGGCATGGAATATTGAGACTTTCTTAATTTCAGGGATACCGGTAATTCTTGCAACTGAATCAAGCTCATCGACAACAACAGGATCAGCAATGTAGCAGGGGATATTTTTCTTTTGTGAAAGGTTGTATGCAATAATAGCCCCGAGGTTAGAGGCATGTTCCCCCCTTTTAGTTTCCTGCAGGTCTGTAACCATTTTTTCATTTATTTTCCAAATTCCGCCGTGTATAGGTTTAAGCAGTCCGCCTCTTGCCATAATACAGTCAATAGAGTCGATATTAATTCCTTCATTTTTCAGGTAATCAAGTATCATTTCAAGTCTTAACTGATATTGGTCATTGATTCTTGTAAAACTGTAAAGCTGCTCGTGGGGATGTGCAATTGAAGTTTTCAGTAACTGTTCATTCCCGTCAAAAACAGCAATTTTTGTTGAGGTGGAACCTGGGTTAATGACCAGGATTCTGTGTTTACTTTTTAATTTAGCCATCAAATCTCTCTTTCAGTTAAAAATCCTGATATTTTTTCCATTCAGGTTCATTTTTAAATATCCAGCGGTAATATCCTTTTTCTTTAAGTTCCGAAGCAGCCTCTTCGTCAACAATTATCACACATGACTGATGCAGCTGCAGTGCTGTTGCTGAAATCATTGAAGTAATTGGGCCTTCAACGGCTTTAGCTATTATATCGGCTTTTTCTTTCCCTGTAGCTAAAAGTATAATCCTTTTAGCTGCAAGTATAGTGCCGACCCCCATGGTTATAGCCTGTTTCGGCATCTCTTCGGGATTATCGAAAAGAGAGGAATTCTGTTCTATTGTAACAGGTGTCAATGCTTTTTCTCTTGTACGCGAAAACAGGGCCGACAGTGGTTCATTAAAGCCTATATGACCGCTTCTTCCTATACCAAGCAGCTGGAGATCGATTCCGCCTCTTTTGCCGATTTCTCTTTCATACTCCTCGCACTCCAGTTTAAGGTCTTCAGCTACACCGTTTGGGAGAAAAGTATTTTCCAGTTTTATATTGATCTTATTAAACAGGTGTTCATTCATATAGTATCTGTATGAATTTTCATCTGTACCGGGGAGACCTACATATTCATCCAGGTTAAAAGAGCTGCATTCTGAAAAATCCGGGTTCTTTGCGGCAACCTTTTCATATACCTCCTCCATAGTTCTTCCTGTAGCAAGTCCGAGAACACTGTCGGGTTTTGCTTTGATCTGATCAAGAAGAAGCCGGGCTACTAAAGTTGTAGCTTTTTCTCTTGTCGGGCGAATTATCACTTCCATGGGGTTTCTCCATTTTATAAAATTTGCAGAATAATACAAACAGGCTGACAGGGAACAGCACATAACATATATTATAACAAGAATCGTATTATTTTTAAACAGTTTTATGAATTATAAAGTTTATAATAAAACGACAATGACTTTTTGCCGGCCGGCGAAGAAGCGTTAAACCCGCAGCGGTTAGAACCTTACAAAACCACTTGAGATTATAGGCGGAATAAATGTTTGAAAGAACTAAGCTGTTTTATGTTAGAAAAACCTGTTTAAAGATTTATATTCTTAAAAGAATGACTTAATGAGCGTTGATCTTTGCACGACGAAGTTTAATCTTTTCTGAAACAAAACGGTAGGGCGCGATCGTTCGCCGTATTACTCGATAATAGTTAAGACGAAAACCTGCCTGCCCTGCGTAGTGCCTAAACGGTACGGAGCAGGGAGAGCCATAGCCCCGCGACACCGGGGCGACAGCTTAGTGCGCCGTAAATCCGGCATTATTGTTAAATGCCATACTTTGTATAATAATTGATGTTTCAGGGGGGGGAGGCTTAAGAAAAATTTTAGTTTGGTTTAAAGCCACGGAAAGAATAAAAAGAAAGAAAATATTTATAATGAATGTCTATATCAAAACATACGGTTGTCAGATGAATGAACGTGATTCGGAAGCCATTGCTGCTGAATTAATCAGGGAAGGTTTTCGTATAGTCAAAAACGAGTATGAAGCTGACATATTGATTTTCAATACCTGCAGTGTAAGAGAGCAGGCAGAGAGAAAAGCTGTAGGTAAAGTCGGAATACTCAAACGTCTGAAAAGAGAAAACCCTGATATTTTTATCGGTATAATAGGCTGTATGGCACAGAGGAGGGGAAATTCCCTTCTCAAAGAACTCCCTCATGTAGATTTTATTATAGGTACAGAACAACTCACCGAAATACCGCAGATTATTAAAAAGGAAATCCGGAAAAGAGAAAAAATTACCAAAATAGAAACCGGAAAAGAGCTGTTACAGGGACTTGACCTTCATATTAATACAGAAAATAAAGTAACAGATTTTGTTTCCGTTATGCGCGGGTGCGATATGTTCTGTGCATATTGCATCGTCCCTTATGTAAGAGGAAGAGAAAAAAGCCGGCCTATTCAGGATATTGCAGATGAAGTTCGAGGCCTTGCCGATAATGGTGTGAGGGAGGTAATGCTCCTCGGCCAAAATGTGTCAGCCTACGGCCTGAACCAGTCAGCAGCAGAAAGGCCGGAAGAATCACCTTTTGCAGACCTGCTTTATGAAATAAATAAAATCGACGGGATTAAAAGAATAAGATTTACTTCGCCTCATCCGTATTTTTTCAATGAAAAATTAATAAACGCTATAGCGGAACTCCCGAAAGTCTGCAATTCTGTTCACCTGCCTTTACAGTCGGGTTCTGACAGAATATTAAAAAAGATGAACAGGCGGTATAACTCCGAAATATATTTGGATGTTGTAAATAAACTGAAGTCCAGGGTGGCGGATATTACATTTTCCACGGATCTGATTGTAGCTTTCCCGGGAGAGACTGAAGAAGATTTTAAAGCCACTCGCGATATAATGAATCAGGTGGGCTTTGACAATGCATATATTTTCAAATATTCTCCTCGTGAAGGCACTCCTGCTGCTAAACAGGCCGACCAGGTTCCGCAGAAAATAAAAGAAGAACGTAATCAGATACTCCTTGAGGATTTAAAAGTGAGGACAAAACAGCACAACAGGACTCTTGAAGGACGTACTTTTGAAATTTTAACAGAAGGGCCCAGTAAAAGAAACCCGGAACGCTGGAATGGAAGAACCACTAATAATAAAGTTACTGTCTTTGAACCTTATGAGAACATTTCCACGGGTGATCTGGTTAATGTTCAAATTAAGAGTTCCACATCAATGACTCTGTTTGGAAAAGTTATAGGCCGCTAATAAACTGCAGTATATGTTATGAATGAATCTACAGAGAAACAGCGCAGAAAAAAAGGACAGCATTTGTACTTTCATTTCAGTGCCTTCAATGGAATATCAGTGTCTTTTGCCGCGGAAAATCTGCTGATCCTTTATGCTTTAAAGCTGAATGTTCCGGACTATATTATAGGAATAATGGCTTCTTTCTTTTTCCTGAGCGCTCCTTTTATGCTCCTGAGCCCACGGATTATTAAAAGATTCGGGGCATCCGGAACAATCGCTATCGCATGGCTGTGCAGATATACCTTTGCTATGTTTTTTCTGGCAGCGCCTTTTGTAATGACATATTTCTCTTTTACTCTCGGCATTGCCCTTTTAGTTGTATGTGCCTTCGGACTCTATGCTTCAAGAAATTGCGGTATAGTAGCCTGGATGCCTGTTCTCGGGGAGATAACGACCGGCAAAGACAAAGGAATGGTCCTGTCAAAAGGATTTCTTTTTTTTACAACAGCATATTTTCTGTCATTATGCTGCTTAAGGTTTCTCTTTGAGTATATAGATACTGTTAATACCTTCCGCAGTATTATAGCTGTCGGCTGTATAGCCGGATTTCTGGCTTCTTTTACAATTTCAAGGATTACCGAAACGGATACCGCAAGGAATTCAGCAAATCATTCGATTCGTGATGCACTTTGTTTTATTAAAAACAAGAAAACAATAATGATTCTTATCCTTGTACAAATTATTTATTTCGGCGCAGTTTCAATTTTTGTACCGTACTCCATGCTTGCACTCAAACAGGGATATTTTGTCCAAGATTACAATGCTGTTACGTATGTAATAATTCAGGTATCCGGAAGCCTGCTCCTGTCTGTATTCGGCAAAAAAATCCTGGAACTGATTAAAGCTAAATATGTAGTTATCATCCTATATTTTATATTTATTATAGTTGCTCTTTTGTGGATTTTTGCGCCGGTGACTTTTTTTTGGTGGTACTGCCTGATAATTTTTGCTCTGCTCGGGATAGCCAGAGTCGGGGGCTTTATGTCGCTGGCTCATTATTTCCTGGAAATAACACCGGGAGAAATGAGAGTAGGTGTCAACCTCGTATTATCCGTAGTTTCATGTTCGTCCGCCGGTTTAGTCGGCTCTTTATTCGGCGGCGGCCTGTTGAAATACCTGGTATATTTAGGGATTGATAACTTGAATCTATACAAACATTTTTTCATTATTATGCTAATATTTTCAATAATTGGCCTTATATTAATGTTGTACTTAGAAAGAATAAATCCGATAAAAAGTTTAGCATTAGCTAAAAAAATCTTTATAAAATAGGGTATGAATGTATGGCTGGAAAAATCAAAAATTCTATAGTTATCCCGACTTTTAATGAAAAGGACAATATAGGCAAACTGATAGAAAAGCTTAAAAAAGTATTCCCTGAAGGTGACACTGAAATAATTGTCGTTGATGAAAATTCACCTGACGGCACCGCTGATGTAGTAAACAGCTTTTCCGAAAAAGACAAAACTGTGAGATGCATACTTAATGACGGAATCCCCGGACTCAGCCCGAGTATAGTAAAGGGATTCGATTCCGCTGAAGGTGAGTTCCTGGGATGTATGGACGGAGATATGCAGCATGATGAAAAATGTATACCGGATTTTTTCAAACTTGCTGAAAAGGAATACGATATGGTTATAGGCTCCCGCTATGTTAAAGGCGGCGGTTTTGCTCAGAAATGGAACCCCGTAAGAAAGCTTATCAGCGATATGTCTGCGTTTGTTGCCCGTATAGTTCTCGGTATAAACCTTAAAGACCCGACTTCAGGCTGCTTCGTAGTCAGAAAAAAAGCCTATAACGATGTCAGGAATGTTATGAATCCTACAGGCTTTAAAATAATGCTGGAAATTTATTTCCGCCTTAAAAATACATGTAAGGACTATAAGATGACCGAAGCGCCGCTGATATTCAGAAACAGGGAGGCCGGTGAAAGCAAACTTTCGTCAAAAGTTATCTTCCAGTGTGCTAAAATGCTCTTCGACCTTAGAAAACAGAAGAAATATTAAGCCCGAATTACGCATTGCACTGTATCGGCTCCCGCCGTCGCTGACCAAACATACTATGGCGGACAGGCGTTAACAGCAATTCAAGTTCCGTCGCATGGCCGGTATGCAGTCAATGGTATTGAATTAAGGTAAAATTATTGATTTTGCTGCATTCACACGGAACCATCAGTCTCCGCTGGAAGCTACGCAAGACACAGGAGGACTGGTTCCCTCTACCACGCATACTGTATTTGCGGAGGAAATCAATCCCTTAATTCCGAAAGCAAAACCCTTAATTCAATGCAGTAGCACTACAGCTGCATTTTGCCGCCTGCAGCTACAGCACACTGCGTAATTGAATAAACCGGGTTAAAATCAACAGAATGTTGTTTCAGAGATACTCCGCTTAAAACTCCTCTTACCTGAAAAAAACTTGACAAAGTCAATTAATATAACTTGACTTTGTCAACTAGACGCCTATGGTTAAACCAATCATTTTTTCTTGTAACAATTAACTTAATTTTACAATATGTCAGACAGGTCAGTAATAGAAAAGATTAGACAGTTTACAAGGTTTTACGCCCATTTCTTCGGTCTTTACAATAATAACTTTCTGGAAAGCAAGTTTTCTTTAACCGAGGCCAGAGTTATTTTTGAACTCGGAAGGAATAAAAAAAACACAGCAAAAGAACTTGCTGAAAACCTAAAGATCGATCCTGGGTATTTGAGCCGGATAATCAAGTCCTTTGAGAAAGAAGGTTATCTCATAAGAAAACAATGTACTAAAGATGCGCGTAAGCATTATTTACAGCTTACTTCTTCGGGCAGGAAAATAAGAGCAAAACTTGACAAATCCACAAATCTGCAGATCGAAAACATACTGGAAGATTTATCTGAAGAAACTAAGAGAATTCTTTGCAATAAAATGAATGAAATTGAATTTATTTTAAAAAATAAAATTGATGAAGAATACGACCGTAGACTGTAGAATGACAGGAATATTTTATAAAATATAGGAATAATAATAGACATCGGGAAGTATTATTAGATCGTTTTTTACTGAGTCTACTATGTTCATATGTTTATTTTGAAAAGAAAAGCAGGGCTAAGTAATAAACTTAAATAACGATATAGTGATTGAACGAAAACATCTATAGGCTTTATAATTAGACTTTTATCGTTATTTTTTAAACGAAGATTTTTTTGGTGCGATTAAAAATCAAAATGTTGGAGTTCAAGCTTCAGCTTGTTCGTGCTTAATTGCAGACC
>JAIPJT010000020.1 GCA_021733985.1 Victivallales bacterium
TGCCGTTGAATTAAGATGTTGGAGTTCGCACTTTAGTGTGTTAGGCAGAATATTCAGCCAGACAAGCTAATCACGTCATTCGACACGACAAGAGCTTGAACTCCAACCATACACTAAAATTTGATGCTTAATTTTTTAACCCAATGACATTGATCAATATATAACAATAGAAACTTTTGCTCTTATGAAGCCTGAAGAAAAAGAAAAAAACCTCTTTGACCTTGATTTTAAGCAGAAAAAAAATACCGATGTAGTTTTCAACAGTAACACAAATTATCTTGAAGGTGAAATTGTCAGAGTTGTTTTTACAAATGAGGATGAAACATATTCTGTGATAAAGATTAAAGATAAGAAAGGACACAGGCATACAGTTGTCGGGCCCTTAAGCGGTGCTTTCGAAGGTCAGGGAATAAAAATAAAAGGAAAATGGGAGGATCATTCCGAGTATGGGAAGCAGTTCCGTGCGGAGAAATTCAAGTTTACACTTCCTGTAACCCCTATGGGTATTGAAAGATATTTAGGATCCGGCCTGATTCCCGGTATAGGACAAAAAAGAGCAAAATTAATAGTTTCACACTTTAAGGAGAAAACTCTTGATATTTTAGATAATTATTCTGCGCGGCTTTTGGAAGTTCCGGGGTTTGGAAAGAAAACGTTGAAAACAGTCAGATCAGCCTGGCTGGAACATGCTGAGAAACGGGAAATTATTCTATACTTTCAGAGTTTGGGAATTTCTCTGACCTACTGCCAGAAAATATATAAAAGGTTTGGCTCCAATTCCCTTAACATTGTCAAAAATAATCCGTATAAACTTGCTGATGAAGTGTTTGGTATAGGATTTATAAAAGCTGATACAATAGCAAAACAGATAGGTATCAGGCATAATGATGAAAAAAGACTTGCTGCAGGGGTAGGATATACTCTGAATCAGCTTTCTCAGAAAGGACATGTCTGCTATCCTGTTAAAGAATTCTTAAATACTGCTTCTGAAATTTTGGACGTAAAGTCTGAAGAGGCTGAGAGAGGATTGCATTTAAGCTGTATGAATAAAAGCACAGTGATAGATTCGCTTCCTGTCGAAATTTCCGAGTATAAAGATTTCGTATATGATTCAAGGCTTTTTTCCGAAGAAAAAAAGCTGTCTGAGATAATACCTAAACTTCTCAGCGTCAAAGCTCATAAAGGGCGTGTTCTGTCTAAAATAAAAAATTCCAAAAACATAGTTAAACTTAACAGTGAACAGCTGCAGGCCGTTAGTAATGTTGCTGTTTCTCCGGTTTCCATTATTACCGGCGGGCCGGGAGTAGGTAAAACGACTGTAATAGGGGAGATTGTAAGCAGGTCGAAAGTGGCAGGATTGAAACTTGCTCTAACTGCTCCGACAGGAAAGGCCGCAAAAAGAATGTCTGAGGCAACCGGACATCCGGCTTCAACAGTTCACAGGTTACTGAAATGGGACCCTAATGCCGGGACTTTTGTACATAACAAAAACAATTTTTTAAATTTTGATCTACTTATTATAGATGAAGTTTCGATGATAGATATTAGGCTTGCCTACAATTTTTTTTCAGCAGTGGCTCCCAATACAACTTTAGTTTTAGTCGGTGATGTAGACCAGCTGCCCTCTGTAGGGCCTGGTAATTTTCTCAAAGATCTGATAAAGTCAAAGGTTTGTCCGGTAGTAAGGCTTACTCATATTTACCGCCAGAGCAGCAGGGGGCATATTATACCTAATGCCCACGCAGTTAACGCGGGTAAAATGATTGACCTCAGTCAGCCTGAAAACAGTAAGATTTTAAGGGACTTTTACTGGATAGAACAGGATGATCCGGAGAAAGTTTCTGATATCATAATAAAACTTCTGACAGAGCGTATACCTAAACGCTTTGGATTTCATCCTGTTCGTGATGTTCAGGTGCTGACCCCTATGACCAAAGGCATATGCGGTACGAAAGCATTGAATGAAAGAATCCAGTCTGTAGTCCACAAAAAAAACAAACCTCAGTTTGATTTCGGCAGCCGCACTTTTAAAGCCGGTGATAAAATCATGCAAATAGTTAATAACTACGAAAAAAATGTTTTCAACGGCGATACAGGTTTTATAAGTCTTATAGACACGAAAAATAAAGAATTCAATGTAAACTATGATTTACAGACTGTAAGTTATAGTTTTAATGAGGCCGACCAGCTCATTCACGCTTATGCGGTTACAATACATAAATCACAGGGAAGCGAATTTCCGGCTGTAATAGTTCCCTGCCTGACTTCACACTTTATTATGCTGCAGCGAAACCTTTTATACACTGCATTAACCAGAGCTAAAAAACTGCTGATACTGATAGGCTCTAAAAAAGCCCTCGGAATTGCAATAAGCAATTACAGGCAGGCTCCACGATATACAGGATTCCTGACAAGACTCAAAAATAATAGCTTGAAAGGTGTCAATTTTTAAATTTTAATAAATATGCTACAGAAACGAATTGTAAGAATATTACACAGCTGCCCTGCGTTTTGCTCCTCTTTATATAGCTGTGAACTTAGTCTTCACAGCATCCGCATTTCGGTTCCTTTCCGGTAAGCAAGCTGTAGATAATGGCTTCGGCGCAGCCGACTCCTTTGTTAACTTTTATAGCATCGTAAGGGCAGTTGTTAACACAGGCTCCACACTCCATACACCTGTCCCTGTCAGTAATTTTAATTTCATTATTTTCGTATTTAAAGACTCCATGCGGACACACAACTGTACACATCAGGCATTTCTTACATTTATTTCGATCAAATTCCAGAGTTGACACATTTTTCAAATATTTCATTATATTACTCCCAGTACTGACAGTTTATATATTATAAGAATTAGTATGCATACAACAATTCCGGCAATATAGATCGGCAGCCCTATTTTAAGTTCTTTTGTTACTCCTGAAGGACTCGTATAGGTTGTTGTTCCCGTGAACAGAAGAGCTGTAAAAGAGGAGACTGCAGGTAAAAATATCCAGCAGAAAAGTATCAGCAGAAAATTACTGAAGCAGAACAACGATATAAGGGGTGCAATAAGGCCTGTTACACACCCTTTTAAAGCAAAAGATCTGAAAGGCAGGAACGGCAGCAATACCGGAACCAATATAGCCCCGGAGACAAGAGCTGAAAAAGTTAAAAGAATCATTGGAAGTCCGATGTAATATATGTCTTTAAACATTATACCCTCTTTTCGAAGCCCGAAAAAAATCAGGAATACTATAGAAAGATAAAAAAATTTCTTTAAAGCCGGGACCAATTCCAAAGGAGCGACTTTGATTCTTTCCCAAATCGGGAATTTAACTCTTCTTGCGTTTTCGAAAGCCTCATAATTATTTTTTATAAAACTTTTTATATCTTCAGCTTTTACAGGTCCATAAATCACTTTAAATCCGCTCTGATTTTCTACTTCGTATGCGCTAATACCTACTGCGCCCAGTTGAGGAAGTATAAGTCTTTTATGAGAAACAAGCCTCTCAAGCTGGGTTTCCTTTATTTTTTCGACCAGTTCCTCTGTGCCGAAAGTACCTTTGCCCGCCGCACACCAGACATTTATACCCCCTGTCTCCAGGACAAGTATCCAGCAATTGAAATTATTAAGCTCTTTTCTGAGAACGTCAAAAGTATATTTATAATTTGCTGTTACAAAAACTTCAGAAGACTCGTCCGGTGTTCCCAGTGCGTACAACCCCGGTTCAATTTTGTAGTTATTCCTAAAAGAACTGACCCTGCATTTAAAGTGTTCAAGTTTGTCTCTGAAATTAATTTTAGAAGATATGACAGGTATGAAACCAAGCGGAGTTAATTTTGTAGTTAATACATAGCTTTCGCTATACTTACTGAAGTTGCTTTTATCTTCTGCTGAACAGCAAGAATTGTTATTAGTATTCATTTATCTTTATTCCAATATTTATTTTTTTGTAAAACATCAATTAACCTAAATAACGCAGTTGAATTTGAAGCTGTAGCCACGACCTGTCCTCAGAAGCCTTGGCGTAGGAGGAGGCAGCAAAGCTTAGCTGTACTTTGTACTGCATACCAGTTAACCACAGCACATGAGTTGAAGCTAACAAAGTAGAAATAGATATAGATTCAAAATCAATCATAATGATAGAGAAATTTTAAAAAAAAAATATTTTTCATCCATTGAGTGAATGCTAAAATCGGAGTAACTTCTTGTTTTTAAATACTTTAACCTTTTTAAAATCTCTCTGCTGCATTTTTTAGGTTTATAAGTGAAGAGTGTATCCTTCATAACCAATATATGTAAATGATAGTGTAATAAATACCTACAATGATAAAAATTATTCCGGCCGTGTATCTAAACCAAAGTTCAATTCTTGTAAGACAGTGAAAGGCTTTACCAAGAAGTTCACTGCCAAACGCTATTATAAATGCAAAAAAGATAACCGGCAATGCTGTTCCAACGCCATAAACTGTCGGAATAACAAAATAGCTGTTTGCTTTTACAGCTAATGGTATTAGCGCCCCGAAAAACAATCCTGCTGAAACAGGACAAAAAGAAAGAGCAAGCGCAACCCCCAAAGGAAAAGAGAAAAGTATTCCTTTTTTCTGAATTTTATTCTGCAGTTTATCACTAGCTCCAATATTCAGGGAAAAGGCATTTCCAATCATTCCAAGTAAAATCATACCTAAGAGGATAAGTACCGGCCCAAGAATTTCATTAAGATATTTCTGGAGAAAAAGAGAAAGCTGTGAACTGGCAAGCACTCCACCGGTTATTAATGCTCCGATAAGGATATATACAACTGTCCGGCCTACAATGTATAATAATCCGGAAATCAGAACATGCCTGTCATTGCCTACAAATCTTCCAATAAACGAGATTGCTGATATATTTGCAGCAAGCGGACAAGGGCTTATTGAGGTAAGTATGCCTAACCACAACACTGATAACACAATATAATAGTCCATATTAGAATCACTCTTTTAATTTTTCCAAATAGGCATCAACTGTATCAGAAATATATGTATTGAATTTGTTTGGTTTATCAATTAAAGTCCAAACTTTATCCAGCCTTTTATATTGAACTGTTTTGTTATCTTTCTTCAAAACTACTACGACAGAGCTGGCAACTATTGCATATTTTTCTGCCAGTTTTTCATTTGCCTGAAAATCAATTTCTTTAAATATAATTTTTTTTGCATCGATATAACGACTAAATTTTTCCTGTAAAAGCTCCTTAGTCAACTTTTCTATTTTGTTACAGGTAGAGCATCTAAAAGTCGAATGAAAGTAGTAGACCTTTACAAAATTACTGTTTTCCGTATTTGCGTTCTGCTCTATTTTTTTTCCATTCCCGTTACTTAAAGATGAATAATTTTTGCCAAGAGCAAATCCGATGCTTATCAGAATAAAAGTTAAAAGTATATTTTTAATTATGTTTAGAGATTTCTTCATTTATCTGAATCATGGTTGGAGTCTTCAGTAGTTTTAGCCTTATTTTCTGTAAAGTCATATCCTAATGATTTCCACTTTGCTATAATGTTTTTCTTTGAAATATATCCAACATGCCGCCAAAGCTCTTTTCCGTTTTTATCGAAAAATATTTGTGTCGGAATTGATTGTATTCCATGCTCTTTAGCAAGCTGGGCATTTTCAGATTTCCAGACATCTGTAAATTTAACAATTAGTTCACCTTTGTATTCACTTTTCAACTTTTCCAGAATAGGAGCCAACTTTTTACACGCAATACATTTCTTTGCACCAAAATCCCAAAGCATTGGCAGGCTTGTGTTTTCACTGGTTTTACTATTTGAAGCATTGATATTAATAGCAAATATAGAAAGAAGTATGAAGGCTGTAGATAAAGTACAGATTTTTAAGATATGATTTTTAGCTATCATTTTCAGCATAATCCTATTTTAATATTTCTTTTATCTCTTTCGCGGAAAGAACTTTGCCGGCTGATTTTACATTTCCGTCAACAGCAAGACCCGGAGTCATCATTATACCGAAAGACATGATTTTGTTAATGTCGGTAACCTTTTCCAGTTCGAAGTCTAACCCGAGTTCTTTTGCCGCTGTTTCAGCATTTTCAGCAAGCTTTTTACATTTTGGACATCCTGTACCTAAAATCTGAATTTTCATTTAGTTGTTCTCCTTTCATTTCCTCGTTTTTTTTATATCCAAAAGGATTTTTATTTTATTTATCCATCACATCATTCGATATGACTTGTGCTTCATAGCGTGGCGAAAAATTAAGTGTATATCCAGGTTTCTGTTACAAAGAGCAAAAACCATAAAATCGCATACACTTTTGTATAGTTAAAATTAATATTTTATAAATATCCGTAAAGCATTCCCGAAAATGTAGCCATAACGATAACGAGAACTATAAAGACAACAGTTTTCTTAGTGCCCATAACGCTTCGAATTACAAGCATATTAGGGAGACTTAAAGCCGGGCCCGCAAGCAGAAGAGCTAATGCCGGCCCTTTCCCCATTCCGCTGTTTATTAGTCCCTGCAGAATCGGAACTTCTGTTAATGTCGCGAAATACATAAATGCGCCTGCAAATGAAGCAAAGAAGTTTGCCCTTAAAGAATTTCCGCCAACGGCATTATTTACCCATTCATAAGGAATTAATCCTTCATGTCCGACACGTCCAAGAAGCAGTCCTGCTACAAGTACACCGAACAACAATAAAGGAAGAATCTGCTTTGCAAAACCCCATGAAGAAGAAAACCACTCCTGTCCATGTCCGCTTTTATCTGTTATCGTAATTATCGAAAGACATACTGTGCCTGTAAAAAATGGAACGAGTGGGGTTTCGGGGAATAGAATAATGCTGAAAATGATAATTCCGGCAGAAAGAATTATTTTCCATAATTTTATCCGGTACCATAGAGTGAGAACAATACCGAGCAGTACTGCAAACAAAGCTGTTATAATCCATTTGCTGCTGTAAATTGCAAACCATAATCCAACTGTTTCATCAGGCTTTCCCCAGTTAGCAAATACCAGTATTCCTACTAATGATAAAAAATATAAACCATTTTGAAAGAGCGTCTGCTCATTTTCATTATCAGCATCAAATGACTCCGCAGATACAGATTTTTTTTTCTCCTCTTTTATAAAGATAATATGCATCAGTACTCCAATAATAATACTAAAGAGTATTGCTCCAATTGCCCTGGCAATACCAAGCTCAAGACCAAGTATTCTGGCTGTCAGGGCTATTGCAAGAATATTTATTGCCGGGCCAGAATACAGAAAAGCACAAGCGGGCCCTAAACCGGCTCCCATTCTGTAAATACCGGCAAAGAGTGGAAGAACTGTACATGAACACACAGCTAGTATTGTACCGGAAACAGAAGCCACACCGTAAGCAATAAGTTTATTTGCCTTCGGCCCTAAATACTTCATAACAGCATTTTGATTGATAAATACCGTAATTGCACCGGCTATGAAAAAAGCCGGTATTAGACATAGTAGAACATGTTCTCTTGCATACCACTTTACAAGATATAATGATTCAAGTATTGCATTATCAAACCTTTTGACCCCTACAGGTAAAAAATAAAATATTACGAATACTACTGAAATATAACCGAGTATTTTACCTTCTTTTTTCCATTCCATATTTATTTAAACCAGTTTTGTGTTTTTAAACATATCTTTACAAGCATAAGCATTACCGGAACTTCAATTAAAACACCGACAACTGTTGCCAGTGCCGCTCCGGAAGAGAGTCCGAACAGCATTACAGCAGTCGCAATAGCAACTTCAAAATGATTTGAAGCCCCTATCATTGCCGAGGGAGCAGCATTTTCATATTTAATTTTTAACAATTTTGCAAAGCCGTATCCCAATCCGAATATAAATACTGTCTGAATAAAAAGAGGTACGGCGATCCAAACTATCGTTAACGGATTTTCCATAATTACATCTCCTTTAAAAGAGAACAGCAGAACCAAAGTAAGCAGAAGAGCAATTATTGTTATTGGTGTAAGAAAATGAAGGAACTTTTCCTCAAACCACTGCTTTCCCTTTGCGGTGATAATCCATTTTCTTGATAAATATCCGGCAATCAGCGGAAGAGCAACATATATTGAAATGGAAAGCAGCAACGCCTGCCATGGAACAGGCAGAACACCTACATCAAGAAGAAAACCGCCGATGACACCATAAAGGACAAGCATTGTCAGCGAATTTATTGCAACCATAACGAGAGTGAGTCCATCATTTCCTTTAGCTAAATAGCTCCATACCAGAACCATTGCGGTGCATGGAGCCGAACCCAGAAGAATACAACCGGCTAAGTAGCTTCTCCATAGCGGAATTTGAAGCACTTTTATTCCTTCATGTACAACTACTGTGCCTGCTCCATAGCTGCTTCCGACCGGAAGATGCAGCCCGAAAGGAATTTTTACAAAATCCATGGCTTCAGCACCTATTATTCCTCTGAAAACAAAACCGAGAAAAAAAAGTGTTATAAAATACATAGTAAAAGGTTTTATACACCAGTTTACAATTAAAGTTAGAGTAATAGGCTTCACGCTTTTCCCGGCTTTTATAACTTCGCCGAAATCTATTTTCACCATAATCGGATACATCATTAAAAACAGGCAGATTGCTATCGGTATTGAAACTACCGGAGCACCATTGACATTAATGGTTATTTTATCAAGAGTCTTTGCCAGGTCAGGAGCAAGCTCGCCGAGAATAATTCCGCCGACAATGCATAATACTACCCATAAAGTTAAATATTTTTCAAAAATGCTGGACATTCTTCTGTGATCATCTGTCTTAAATGATTTTATTTTTGCCATACTACAACCCTTTCTTTCATAAGTTTTTAGGCAACTTTTCTCTGATTCCGTAATTCAGATTTTCTATAAATCTTTTTATTTGATCTCTAACTTTTCTATAACAGTTCAATATCTCTTCTTCAGAATCGAATTGCAATGCAAGTTTTGGAGGGTCATCAAATCCTGCATATACTTTCTTTGCTTTTCCGAAAAACATCGGACAGTTTTCATCGGCATGGCCGCATACAGTAATTACATAATCAAAATTAATTTCTTTTAATTCATTTACATTTTTAGAATACTGTTCAGAAATATCTATTCCGGCTTCCTGCATTACTTTGACTGCATAAGGATTAAGGCCATGAGTTTCAATGCCGGCAGAATAAGGTTCAATAATATCTCCTTTTAAAAACCTGCACCAACCTTCAGCCATTTGGCTTCTGCAGGAGTTCCCTGTACACAAGAATAAAATTTTGATTTTATGCTTAACACGATTCATTTTTCCGCCTTCTTATTCTTTGAACAGCAAATTCTTGAACATAATTTGTCAACATCTTCCCGAAGTACTTCCCGGAGTTTTTTCTGATCTGATAAAATTTGTTTGCTGTTTTCAAGTTCATTCCGAATAATTTTAAAAATCTTTGATGTAGGGAAATTCTGCTCTTCGAGATTAAGTCTGTAAAAAATCCATTTCCCGCTTTTTCTGCTGCTTACGAAACCGGCATGTTTTAAAATTGAAATGTGTTTTGATACAGTAGAAGGTGCTAAACCAAGCATTGCCGTTATTTGGCATACACACAATTCTTTATCACTTAATGACAGCAGTATTCTTACTCTGGAAGTATCGGAAACAGCTTTCAGAATTTTGATCATTTTATCCATTTTTATTTACCTTAAAAAATTATGTTTAGCAGGATTCAGGCTAAAACTAACTCGTAAACTCTTCTGTATTTATTTTATTTTTTATTTAATGTTTAACTTATTCCATTTTTATAATTCGTCAAATAGCGAATTGTTAAATTTTAAGTTTTTTCGAGTTTGATTATGCAGAAAACCAATACTAAACTTATACTTGTTTAATTTAACCCAAAATATGCATTGCACTGTATCTGCTCCCGCCGTCGCTCACCGAGCTATATGGGCGGACAGGTCGTTAACAGCAACTCAAGTACCGTCGCATGGCTGGTATGCAGTAGAGACTACTGCTGCATTTTGTTGCCTTGCAGCTACAGGACACTGCGTAATTGATCCGGGTTTATTATGAAAATAGAGTTTTTAATAGAGCAGTTACAGGTGGGATACATGGTAAACCGACCGGAAAAAATTCTGAAAAATACATTCGGTTATGAAGAATTTAGACCTTTACAGCGCGAGATAATAGAGAATATTCTTGATGGCAGGGATACTTTAGCGATATTGCCTACCGGAGGGGGAAAGTCATTATGTTATCAGATTCCTTCAATTATCTTAGAGGGTCTCACAGTAGTTGTTTCTCCGTTAATATCACTGATGAAGGATCAAATAGAACAGTTAAACGAGTTTGGTATAAAGGCGGTTGTTTTAAACAGTTCAATATCGAGGGAGGAATACAGCAGTAATGTTAATGAAGTGAGGACACATAAAGCGAAACTTCTTTATGTAGCCCCTGAAACACTGCTTCAGGAGAGGACGACCGCATTATTAAAAGAAGTTAAAGTTTCGCTTATTACGGTTGATGAAGCCCACTGCATTTCCGAATGGGGTCATGAGTTTCGTCCCGAATACCGGCGGCTGCTTGAAATAAAAAACTATTTACCTGAAGCTGTATGGGCGGCTTTTACTGCTACAGCAACTCCGAGAGTTCAGGCTGACATAGAATATTCGCTTGGTTTTGGAGAAAAAAATGTTTTTATTGCCAGCTTTAACAGAAAAAATCTTTTTCTTGATGTGGTTACAAAGGTTACAGCACTGGAGCAAACACTGAATTTTGTTTCATCTTTTCCCAAACAGCCGGGAATAATATATTGTTTAAGCAGAAAGCAGGTTGATCTGTTATCAGAGCAGTTATCAGATGAAGGGTTTAAGGCTAAACCCTATCATGCCGGCCTCTCAGATGGGACCAGACAGAAAAACCAGAGCCTTTTTATAAATGATGATATAGATATTATTGTGGCGACAATTGCCTTCGGCATGGGAATAAACAAACCCGATATACGATTTGTTCTTCACTATGATTTACCAAAAAATCTCGAAAGTTATTATCAGCAGATAGGGCGGGCGGGAAGAGACGGGCTCCATTCCTACTGTAGGCTGCTTTTCAGTTACAGAGATTTAGCAAAAATAAGGTATTTTATAAACAAGATGAATAAACCGAAAGAGAAGCGGATCGCAGAAATTCATTTAGATGCGATGATAGATTTTGCTGAATCGCGGAGTTGCCGGCGAATACCGTTAATTAATTATTTTGGTGAAGAGTACAATGAAGAAAATTGCGGAATGTGTGATAACTGTACAGTCAAAATTGATCAGCAGAAAGACATTACAATACAGTCTCAGAAATTTATGTCATGTGTAGCACGGAGCAGACAGTCGTTCGGCTGCGGGCATATAATTGATATACTCAGAGGCTCTAAAGCGGAAAAAGTATTAAAACTACATCATGATGAACTGTCAACCTATAATATAGGAAAAGAGTTTAGTCGTGAAGAATGGATGATCGCCTCAAATGAATTAATAAAGCAGAATTATATAAACAGGGATGAAAACGGAGTTTTAAAACTGAATAAAAGTGCCTGGAAAGTTTTTAAAAATGAAGTAAAAGTTTACAGTTCAGAAATAAGAAAATCCCAAAAGGCAGAAGATGGACGGAAGGAAGCTGACTATGATACAGTACTTTATGAAAAGCTGCGGCAATTAAGAAAAGAACTCTCTGAAGAAAGAGAAGTTCCTCCCTTTGTTATTTTTTCAAACAAAACCCTGATGGATATTTGTAGAAAATATCCTCAGTCACTGAACTCTTTTTCCGGAATTTACGGCATAGGCAGATTGAAGGCGGAAAAATATGCTTCATTTTTTCTTGAAGTTATTAAAAAATACTGTTCCACAAATGATATACCGGAAAATTTAAAGTCAAGCAATATAAAACCAAAGAGGAGCCCCTCAAAGGCAGAAGGCAATAAAACAGAAATTGCTGTTCTTGCTTTACGAAGGCTCAGGGACATTGACAGAGTGGCAGAGCATTTAAATGTTAAACAGGAAACTGTAATTGAGCATCTTTACAGATATGTAAGAAAAGGAAATTCAATTTCTAATGCTGAAGATCTTCTAAAGTATATTGATTTGGATGAAGAAACCGTAAAAGCAATATTTTATTATTTTGAAGAGCTTGGCTGTTCATATTTAAAACCTGTATATCAGGAATTTGAAGGTGAAATTTCTTATGATGATCTAAGAATTTTGAGAATTGTCTTTATGAGCTGAGTTACAATAAACTCTTTATGTATTTCATTCTCTGATAATATCTTTTGGAAGGCATATGAAGAAGATAGTAAATCAGATTATCAGAGAAGGTGTTACTTTCTGTAATTCCCATATGTGCCGCCTCTATTTGGACAACAGTTTGCCACTCTGCAGGTGATTCCAGGAATGGTGCCCAACCGGTAATTTCTCTTTTATCCATCAGCGCACTGGCTTTTAATACTTTTCCATCGCCGGCTTCGTATTTTGTAACTTTTACAAAGCCGTTTTTATCAATATCTAAACACCTTGAAGTTTCAACCGCATTGCCGATGAACAGATAGGTTGTAACCGGATTTTCAGACTCATGAGTATAGTCAACGAGAGATTTATGAAACTGTTCAGCTTTTTTCAGACATTTGTTAAGGTGGTCTAAAGCAGTTTTGTATCTTTTTATAGAACTGGAGATTTCCGGTAACAGCGATTTGATTATATGGGATTGTCGGGGGTTAGCAAAACCCCAGTTGAATTTTTCCCAGGTTTTGTAGTCGTAAATATTTATAAAAATATTAGGATTTCCGCAGTATGAAATGCTTTCATCAGCAAAATACGGCATCATCTGATAGTATGAAGGAAATGTGCAGATAACTGACGGAGGGAAAACCGGTCCGCGATTTATAACTTTAAGGCCGTTTATAAGTTCTATTAGGGTATCAAAGTAACCTCCGTTCGGAGTACCTACCATAAATAATTTATCAATATATTTTTGCCCTTCCCATGTTAATTCAGGCTGAGAATAATCTTCAGGCAGAATCTGACTTCCATATCTCAGGTAGTATCTGGAGACAAGCCCTCCTAAAGAATGTGCTACTACATCAAATTGAACGTCAAAGTTCTCAATTCCATACAGCTCTCTGTATTTCTGCTGAAGTAATTTTCTTTTTGCTAAAATAAAATAATGAAGCTTAGCTGCATTTTCGGAAATATCTCTACGCCAGTCATAAAAAAATTTGAATAAAGTAGGAAAATTTTTATCTTTGGGAAGCGGTTTATCTGCTTCGACATAACCGGCATTTACAAGAGTACCCAACATTTTGTGGTAAGCACCTTTTTCTATATGCAGGCCTAATACTTTTATACTGTATTTTGTCAGCATATCGGATGCTTCGATATCATCCTTAAGTTCAGAAAGAGGAACTTTTTCTTCCATGGGATGAGAAAGCAGTCTAAGCTGTTGATGTGAATATCCCTTCAGAAGATCAACGCTGTTAAAGTCCCCCCATATATTTATATCCTTTATTGTGTCATGAAGCTTTGCCCCGAGAAAACCGTGTATAACTATTACAGGGTTTTTAGCAAAACCCTCATATTTCATTGTTTTTTTTTCGATGTCACTGTAAAGAGCATGATTATACTGTCTGTTTGACTGATAAGAACCGCGGGAGGGATCATTTTGTTTGTAAAATATCATTCATTATTCTTTGTTTGAAAAGTTAAAGTATAAAGCAAATAGATAAGTTATATCAACGATACTAAGTTTCAATCGAGCTTAATAGAATTGGAGAAAATTATGTTTTGTTTTGCCATATCTGCTAATTTACTTTATACCGATTCTTTATTATTTATATACCCTTCCGGATTAATATCTATATTTTTTTTGTCTGCCAGATAAGAAATGAAGGCACTAAAAAAATCTTCAGATTTGAGCTTTATAAGGTGCGATTTTATACCTTTTCTGCTGAAATCATCGACACAATGCCGCTGCAATAAGCATCTTACCGCTGTCCGAAGTTGTCCCTGCAACCATTATTGCTTTTGCATGGGTTTTTTGTCATATTACCTTTTAATTTCATTTTTGAAAATTCATTGGATTTTTTAAAACAGAGCATTAAAATAAATATATCTTAAACCACTTATTCTCTACAAATATAAAGCATAAACCAGTGAAAAAAATGAAATATGAAGAACTAAAAACTAAAATTGATTCATATGTCAGGGAAAATTATCCCGATTTTTATAAGCATAGCGAATATAATGCTGCTATAACGCACTGGATGCATAATCCAAATATAAAATATCCATATATGACTAATGCAGTATTTCATTATTTGAGAAAGAAGTTCAGATTAGAATAAAAACAGCAACCCATTTTCCCAGGCACTATAATGAGAAGAGCTTATTACAGCGATAGAATTAATAGTTTTTTGCATACAACTTCTAACGAAATTATCGGAAAACTTACTACCCAAAGCATTTTTCCGGTAGAAATAACACAACGAAAAGCCTGGGAAGCAGAAATAGATATTTTAAAAAAGGTTTTAAAAGGAATTACTGGGAAAATTTATTTTGAATTTCTTATCCCGAGGATGGGTAAACGAATTGATGTATTATTAATTATTGATTCTATACTTTTAATTTTAGAATTCAAGGTTGGAGAAAAATATTTTAGTTCATATGCTATAGATCAAGTCTATGATTATGCTTTAGATTTAAAAAATTTCCATGAGCCCAGTCATAATTTAATAATTTTCCCTATTCTAATTGCGACAGAAACCCCAAAAGATTTTTCCTCAATTTGCTTTATTAAACATAATGATAAAGTAGCTCTTCCAATAAAAACAAGTCCAAAAAATCTTTCTAGTATAATAAATTGTTGCTTAAAACAGCAGGAAAAAACGAATAAAAAAATAGTTTTTGATGAATGGGAAAATGGGAGATATTATCCTACTCCAACTATAGTGGAAGCTGCAACCGCTCTATATAATGGACATACAGTTTCTGAGATTAGTAGAAGTGATGCTGCAAACCTAACAATTACTTCTGAAACAATTTCAAGCATAATAAGAAAATCAAAATCAAATAATGAAAAATCTATAATTTTTGTTACCGGAGTTCCAGGGGCAGGTAAAACTTTGATAGGGTTAAATATTGCTACAGAACATTCTGACAAAAATGAAGAACTTTATAGCGTTTTCTTATCCGGTAATGGTCCTCTTGTAAAAGTTCTATGTGAGGCATTGACAAGAGATAAACAAGAGAGAAACAAAAAAGAAGGAATAAACTCAAGGAAAACTGATATAGCCAAAGAAGTGAAACAACGCATACAAAATGTTCATCATTTTAGAGATGAATATTTGCGTGATAGTAGACCACCTATAGAGCATGTTGCTTTGTTTGACGAAGCACAAAGAGCATGGAATATTGAACAAACTTCTTCTTTTATGAAGAGAAAAAAAGGAGAAATGGATTTTAATATTTCAGAACCTAATTTTTTGATTTCTTGCATGGATAGACATAATGATTGGGCTACTGTTGTCTGTTTAGTTGGCGGCGGTCAGGAAATAAATACAGGGGAGGCTGGCATTTCTGAATGGTTATCAGCAATACAAAACTCGTATCCCCATTGGAACGTTTATTTACCTCCTAGGCTCAAAGATAAGGAATATTCAGCTTTGGGAACCTTATATAAAATGAAAGACTGCAACGTTTCTTATCTGGAAAATTTGCATCTCGCAGTGTCAATACGTTCTTTTAGGGCAGAAAATGTATCGTTATTAATAAAACAAATTTTAGATTTTGATTTGAAAAGTGCACAAAGAACATATTTAAAATTAAAAAATAATTATCCTATTGTATTGACTCGAGATATAAATGTTGCAAAGGAATGGTTAAAAAAGAATGCCAGAGGCTCTGAACGTTATGGCATTATAGTATCTTCACAGGCTGAAAGGTTAAAACCTCATGCTATACACGTAAAAACTCCTATTGATCCAATTCATTGGTTTCTTAACGACAAGGAAGATGTTCGTTCTTCATTTTTTTTAGAAGATGTTGCAACAGAATTTCATATTCAAGGTTTAGAACTTGACTGGGCATGTGTAACATGGGATGCAGATTTTAGATATAAGGATAATAATTGGGCGAATTGGTCTTTTAAAGGGAATAAATGGCAAAAAATAAACAAAGAAGAGCGTAAAATTTATCAAAAAAATGCATATAGGGTATTATTGACGAGAGCTAGGCAAGGAATGGTCATTGTTGTTCCAAAAGGAACTAAAGAAGACCATACAAGGAAGCCTGAATATTATGATCCAACTTTTAATTATTTGAAGCAAATTGGTTTCGAAGTTATCTAAGCTATAAAAGTTAAGTTAACTAAATAGCTCTTCGAAACTATTTTTTATCACGATAAAAACAGGGTTTTCATAAAGAAGGACTTAAATTTAAAAAATGTTTCAAGGTTCATGTTACAAAATTATTTCAATAAGATTGTGTTTCAGGAGGTCTACTGAGTTTTATATCCGAAAATATTCCCGAATTTTTTACTGTTCAAGGCTTCTGTATATGCATTGATTTTGGTATATGTGCTGCAGGGGTCAACTGTAGGGTCTATGCAGTCACCATCAAGTACAAGTAACGGAATTAAGGCTTTATCCAGTTCTTCGCGCAGGTGTTTTATGAATGAAGCGTCTGCCATTGAACAGCGCCCAAACATATGATTATATAAAATACAACCGTTAAACTTTCCTCTTATAGAATATTTTTTTATTTTTTCCACACGCTGCTGCGGATCAAGAAAGCCGACCGTAAGAAGTTTTCTTGCGAGAGAGCGATAAGGGTCTTTTACATCGAGCGGGTCCCAGCCCACAAAGTTGGCCTCTTCGAAAACAATAGGGGCATTGCATTCCAGTTCAATATAATCGAGCAGGCGGCTGTCATAGAAAGGCGGTAGATGAAGCCATAGTATTCTGTGTGTATTATCAATATCTACTTTTCCAGCCAGCTCATTTCTTCTTTCAGTAAGGTCTTCTAAATACTGTTCCTGTATTTCAACAAGTTCCTTCTTGCCCCAAAGCTGAGAAAATATCGCTGCGAAATAAATAGCAAGCCCTCCTCTGAGCAAAGGTGGTGAAGTAAATCTTAATTTGTTACATTCCAGAGAAGTATCTCGTGCCCGGTTTGAAAGTTCACAGGCTTCTTCAAGTCTGCCCTGGTCCAGTTTTGCGCCTAAGGCTTTTTCGAGTTTGCCAACTGCTGTTTGGAGGTCTTCGGCAACATGTTCTACTGCAGATTCATCGTATTTTACCGGAGTATGAAGAGAAAAGAAATTTTCCTCCATGTTGTAGTTTCTTATCAGGTCATGAAAAATACGTTCTCCCTGGAGGCAGGGCTGGGAAGTAGAAACACCAAAAACGGGTTTAGGAACTTCTATACCCTCGAGAACCCTCAGGAAAGAGCATGTTTCTGCACCTGTAAAACCTTTATATGCAGCAACATCAAATGAATGTTTTATTTTTTTTCTGTTTCTCGCGAACAACGCTGCGTATGTTTCAAGTGTCAGCATTTTAGCGCCGAATGCATTGAGAATTTCAGGCGGAAAAAATAGGTTTCTCCATACAACTTTATCATTTTTTCTGACAAGAAAATCTTTTCTGGTATATTTAGTCCTCAACGAGATTGACTTTAAACGATCTGAGCCATAATCAACTTTTACTTTTTCTCTTAAGCTTTTTTTACGATCATAATATTCTTTTGCAAGAGATGCGGAACCCATTGCTCCCATTACACCGTTATATTCCGGAACGACAATTTCATTTCCGGTGATTAATCTCAGGAACTCACAAACGGCCTTATTATATGCTACTCCCCCCTGAAATACGATTCTGCCTTTATAATTATGAAATATTTCACCAACTCCTGACATAATAGTCCTTGCCTGGGCTTTGCAGGCACCGCCTATAATTTGTCCGATAGGATAACGATTTTTGAATTTGTTAATTGAGGTTGCACTTAGTACTGCACATACGGATGAAAATTCCAGTTCTGAAGAAAGATCAGCTTTTTGAGCCATTTCTTCTACAGGTACAGCCAGTTTCAAGGCAACGCTGTCAAGGAATGCACCGGTACCTGCCGCGCAAATACCGCTCATTTTGGAATTCCACATCTGCATTCCTTCATTATATATCATCGCCTTGCTGTCCTGACCGCCAACATCAAGTATTGCTTTGCAGTCCTGAAAGAACAGTTTAGCACCTGCGACATGTGCGGTAACTTCACTAACTTTATAATCAAAATCTATAGACTCGTGGGTATCTTCAACAATCTGGCTTCCAGTCACAACAGTACATGCCATGTCTTCTTCTTTTAAACCTGCATCAGAAAGAAAGGTTGTTACTGTATTCTTCAATGCCCCTATATTGCATGCCCCGCATTCAAAACATCTGCCGGTGCAGGTAATGGGCTTTGCCTTGGCCGGTTTTGTTCTTCTGTACAGCCTGTTAATTATTTTAAGATTTTCATCAAGAAGTACTGCTTTAAGAGTTGTAGACCCGACGTCTATCCCTAAAAAGAAATTTTTCATATTATTTTTCTTGTCAAATTAATAATGCTAAATTACAAAAATATTAAAAAACAGCTTTAGCGCTGAATAATATTTTATTATATAACGCAGGCCATGATTTTTCACCTGATTAAAGCAAATTTCCAGACATTATCCTGTTTTTTGTTTCACTTACAATCTCAAAATAATCAATTCATATTTGAGTTTTTATATTTTTGATATAAATTGAATTTTATTAATACAAATTGCAGGTTGAACTGGAGAGGTGCCGGAGTGGCCGAACGGGGAAGTCTCGAAAACTTTTGACGGCATTGTCGTCCGCGGGTTCGAATCCCGCCCTCTCCGCCATTTGCTATCCGAATTATTCAATAATGATTTTTTTATTTCCGGTTATAGTTTGAATTTCCCCGATTACTGCAGAGGACTCAAAACCGATCTTATGCAGGTCCTCTACTGCGAATTCGGCTTTTTCAGCTTTACATGTAAACAAAATGCCTCCTGAAGTCTGCGCATCAGAGCAAAGCATTTTTAAGCTATAATCAACATTTTCATCAAATAATATTTTTTCTTCATAGCTCTCGAGATTATTAAATAAGGCACAGGGCATACATCCGAGTTCGAGAAGCTTATTCACTCCCTTTAGAAGGGGTAGTAAATCAGTATTAATTTTAACGTTGACCCGGCTCCCATCCGCAATTTCGACGCAATGTCCGGCCAAACCGAACCCGGTAACATCGGTAGCACATTTTACATCATGCTTTCTCAAAATCTGCGTAATATTATTCAGCTGAGACATTGATTTAATTGCATTCAGATAATGTTTTTCAGAAAGTTCACCAATTTTTTTACCTGCAAGGACAATCCCCGTTCCGAGTGCTTTTGTAAGGATCAATTTTTCTCCGGGTACTGCATTTGAATTGGTAAAAATTTTTTCAGGATGACAGTTTCCGGTTACTGTCAGGCCGTATTTTGGAGCTTCATCCTTTATTGTGTGCCCGCCGGCAAGGACTATGCCGGCTTCATTGAGCTTATCGTTTCCTCCCCGGAGTATATCAGAAAGCAGGCCTCTTATATTTTTTTCTGCAGGAAACATTACAATGTTTAAAGCAAACAAAGGGGTCCCTCCCATTGCATAAATATCGCTGACTGCGTTAGCAGCTGCAATTTGTCCAAAAAAGTAAGGTTCTTCGCATAACGGCGGGAAAAAATCGACAGTTTGAATAATTGCATTATTTTTATCTGTTTTCCATACAACAGCGTCATCGAAACTGTCTTTACCTACCAGCAGTTCAGCTTTTCCAACAGAAGACAAAGAACGCATTATTTCTTTAAGTTCGCGGCCGGAAAATTTAACAGAGCAACCGCCTTCTTCTACTTTAAGCTTATTTTGAACCTTTTTTTTCATTTGACTCTGTGCTGTTACTGTCTTTTGAGGATTTACTGTACCTTGTGGTTTTAATTCCTGCTTCTTCAAAAATTGTTAAAATTTCATTCTCTTCACTTTTTTTTATTTCAAGAGCAATACCGCATTTTGAGGAAAATATTCTTGGTACAGGTACTGCAAGACAACTGTAGCCTTTTTTAATGCATAATTTTTCAGCAATAATTACTTTTCTTGTTGTTTCAAAAATCAGGTATAGTTTTTCTTCCATAGTATCAAATTTCAGCTAATGCTTTTATAACATAATTAAAATCATCAAGAGTGTGATATATAGACGGTGATATTCTTAAAGTACCTTCAGGAAATGTTTTTAATGTTTTATGGGCAAGAGGAGCACAATGGAGACCTGCCCTCGTCGAAATGCCGTATTTATCAGATAGAATTCGGCATAATTCCGAACAGCTTTTTTCTTTGGATTTTATAGAGAATACATTCCCCTGATATTGTTTGTGTACAGCAGAATAAATACTGAATTTTTTCAATTTTTTTATTTCCTTTATAAAAGAAAAAAAATCATCATTAGTATGATACGGGGCTGGTTTGTTTGCAAGTGCCCCGTACAGACCGTAAATTCCTGCTATATTGAAAGTACCTCCTTCAAATTTATCGGGCATATTCTGTGGATATTCATAACTCTCCGATCTGCTTCCTGTACCGCCGGTAATTAAAGGAGAGATTAATTCAGGATTTTTCATATAAAACCCCCCTATTCCTGTAGGGCCCAGCAGCGACTTGTGCCCGGTAAAAGCTGCATAGTCAATTCCCCAGTCATCAAGCTGAATATCAACAGCGCCGAAAGACTGAGCAATATCCAGTAAAACAGGTGTATTTTCCAGAGTTTGTTTGATTTCTTTTACCGGCTGGATCACACCGTTTACATTACTCTGATGATTTATAACTGCCAATGAAGTTTTATCTGTTACAACCTCATTAATGCGTTCCGTAATTACAGTTCCATCAACTGCTGTGGGCAGGTACTTCATAGAAAAATCGCGTTCTTTTCCGAGCTGATGTAACGGACGCATAACAGCATTGTGTTCCATCCCGCTGACAAGAACTTCAGAACCACTGTAAACTATACTCTTTATTATGGTATTCAATCCGAAAGTTGCATTCGGAGAGAAGGCTAAATTATCTGGATTATATATTTTCAGAAGTTCTGCAAGTTTTTCTCTCGTATCCTCAACCTTAACCGCTACATCTAATGCTTTTTTGTAAAAACTTCTTCCGTAAGGGCCCCCTGTTTTATTTAAATAATTTAAAACTTCTTCGCCAACGTTTTGCGGTTTTGGAAATGAAGTGGCTGCATTATCAAAATATTTATTCATAACCTAAATGGCATCTATATCTCTGTTTTCTTTTACTCCCTTTGTATATGATAAAAAGAAAAACATCACACTAAGCATTAAATAGGCGATAGTGAGCTGATAAACAAATCCAGAACTGACGCTTGAAATTTCCCATGGTAAATATGCCATACCGGTAGGGTCTGTTGAATGTATGAGCCCGAAAAAGGTTAAAATACCGAGAATAAAGAGATAAACGGAACTTTTCTTTAAGTTTCTATCTATTACTTCGGCAAGGAAACCTCCCCACAGCATGCCTACAAGTATAAATCCGTTACCCATAGCTATTGTTATAAGAACATCCGGGAATTTAGTTGAAACCGCACACATAAGAGTATGGAGTTTTTCTACAGGAACAATCGAAGTATTAGTGTAATTTATTGCAAGCAATCTTGCGACAGTCGGGAAAATTGCAAGACATACTGCAGGAGCATGCGCTCTAGGCGATGCATGGAAAGCCTGAGATATTATATCCATAGCCACAAAGACAAGTATAGGGGCAAGAACAGCATTCGGTATTAAATCAACAAAGAATATCACATAGCCAAACATTCCGCCCAGACCTATAAAAAGTCCAGTAAGAATCGTGTAGCCTAAGCCGGAACCCATATGCTTATATGCCGGCTGTCCGATATAAGCTGTAGTTTGCGAAGTACTGCCGCATATACCGGCTATAACAGTTGTTATCCCGTCAACCAGAAGAATAGTTTTAGCTTTGTATGGGTCACCTGCTTCAGCAGCACTGGCTGTTACGTTGATATCGCCAACAATAACAAGGATTGCAAAAGGTATGAAAATCGGAAAGTAATCCAGGGCAGGGATCATGCCGTGTATAAAGCCAAGAGTAGGTAAAGGAAAACCGCATCTTAACTGAAGGGCGGGAACAGCATATTCACAACCCAATAAGCTTACATTACCCAGTATATGATACAAAACTGTTCCTACTAAGATAGCTGCAAAAACTCCAGGAATACGTTTTGGGAGCGGAATTTTAGCTATTATAGTATAAATTACAAGGCCGAATGCAATAATTCCTACAATAGGCAGAGAGAATATTCCAACAAGAGCCATAAATCCTATGAGGCCAACACAGACACCTGCCAAGGATCCTAAAAGACCGGCAAGAGGGACCTTGTTCTGAATTTTATTTGCAAAAGGTACCGCAACCACTTTAAGTATACCTATGGTAACAATTCCTGCCATTCCGATAAACCAGGCCTTCATTGCAGCTTCTCCTGCGGCAATCCCGTTATTTTTCATAGCAAGAAAAGCCGGTCCGACAACAGTAAGAGCTATTCCTAAAGAAGAAGGCAGGTCAAGCCCCAGGGGCATGGCGGTAATATCAGTCCTTCCTAATTTTTTGTTCATCTTATAAGCGAAATAAGAAAGGACTAAATCGCCGATAAGCACACCTAATGCAGTCCCTGGTACAATACGCAATGCAACTATATCTTTCGGAAAACCGAAACCGAGTAATATTGCACACACAAAAGAAATAATTGCCATATTATCGGAGACGAGTCCGAAAAATCCGTTAATATCTCTGCCCGAAATAATTTTAAGCTTCTGCTGTGTCATAAACTTTTTCTCCTTAGTTAAAAATATTAAAATCTATATATATCATATATTTGCTTAATATCATTATATGCCTCTTTATAGGTCTGATATCTGTCTTCAGGATTTCTTTTCAACATTTTGTCAAGAATATCAACAATATCAGGGTTAATGTTTTTTAATAAAGCACTGACTGTTTTCATCCTAATTTTTCGCGTGTGCATAGAAATGATTTCTTTAACATCGCTGGACTCATAATAGGGGTTTCCGGCAAGACAGTAAAAAAGTACCATACCTAAGCTGTAAATTTCGCTGTACATGTCCTCTCTGTCAAAAACACAGCGTTCAGGAGGGAGAAACATAGGGGAGCCAATGATATGCTCTTCTTCTTCAGGAGCCAGTCCTTCTATTTCTACAGCTAACCCGTAGTCAAATAATACTGCATCCTCTTTATTTTTGCTTATAATAATATTCTGAGGTTTCGTGTCTCTGTATAAATAACCTTTTTTGTATATATACTGGAGGGCGGATAAAAGCTGCAACCCCCACTTTAAGACAGTTTCTTCTTTAACCGGCCCGTAAGTATCAACCAGTATATCGAGCCTTATACCCTCAAGAAATTTTGATACAATATATATTTCATTATTTTTATTGCCGAACTCTATAACAGGACATAAATTAGGGTGGTCGCTAATCTCTTTTCCAACTTTGCCTTCATGAAGCAGGTTTTGTATAACTTCCGGATCTGTTCTGTTGTCACGCTGCAAAAGTTTTACGGAATATTTTCTTGCATTCTGGTGATGTATGGCTTTATAAACGCTTCCCATTCCGCCGCTGCCAAGCGGTTGGATTAACCAGTAATCACTTACCTGATGCGGTATAAACATAGGGCATCCGCATCGGGTACATTTAGTAAAGCTTAAAGGTTTGTAAAAACTGAGAAGGTACTGGCTTAAACAATTTTCACAAGCCATATATCCTTTATTAAGCAGTGAAACATCAACTTCACTCTTTTTTCTGTTTTTTTCCTGATTTTTAAACCACTTCAGTACCATTGTTTATATACCTAAACCAGTAAATTTTTTTGGGCGTTCCTTTCCCAGATTATTGCTATACCCTTTAGCGTTATATCTTTAGGGGCAGGTTTTACGTCTTTAATATTTTCCAAAAGTATTTTTGAATCGCCGCCTCCAATATACACTTCAAGGTCTTCATTTTTTACTATTTGTTTTGCTACTCTAATAAATTCTTTTACTGCTCCTATTATACCGTAGTCAGTACCAGTCATTATAGCATCTTTTGTTGTACGGCCAAATGTTTCAGGATTTTTTTGATATAATGGAATAAAAGGGAGCAATGCCGTATAAGAGTGTAGGTTTTTCCTTTGCAAAAGTCTTCCCGGAGCTATGGGACCTCCTAAAAATACCTTATCCTTTGAGAGCAGTTCCCCGCTGACGGCAGTACCGCAGTCAATAATCAATGCGGGCAGTTTTGACATTTCTGCAAGTCCTGCGAGGTTCGCAATTCTGTCTGCTCCAAGTTTATCAGCTTCCACTAAACTAAGGTCTATTCCAATATCCTGTTTATAATTTACCCAAAATATATTTTTGTCTTCAATCTTTTTTTCAGCTTCGGGAACAACAGAAGCTCCGGCAGCAGGTATATTTTCAGGTATCTTCAAGTTTTCAATATCTCCGGTCGGATGGTCGGCACAGTCATACAAAATGCCGTTTTTCATGTGTCCATATCGAATGTTTGTATTTCCTATATCAAGTATAAAGAGTTCTTCCATTTATCTCTCCTTATATTTTTTATGAACCGAGAGTCTGCATAATCTTAATAAGAGGCATAAACATTCCTACAACTATAGTTCCTACAACTACAGCCATACCGACAATCATTATAGGTTCAATTATGGAAGTCAGTGCGTCTACCGCCGCATCAACCTCATCATCATAAGTATCAGCTATTTTTTCCATAAGTTCGGACATTTTTCCCGTTTCTTCTCCAACTTCAATCATACTGATTACCATTTCCGGAAAAACTTTAGTTTCTTTAAGTGGAGCAGATACGCTCTCACCCTCTTTTACCGCATCATGTACTTTCTGGACCGCCCTTACGATAACCTCATTTCCGGCTGTGTCCCTAACAATAATTAAAGCGTTTAATACAGGCACTCCTGAGCTGAGCAGCGTACCAAGCGTCCTGGCGAATCTTGAAACCGTAGATTTTAGGACAATTGTCCCGAATACAGGACTGTGAAGCAATAAATAATCCAACTTATGCTTTCCGAATTTGAACTTTCCGAATATTTTTATAAAAACAATAAATCCGATTATTCCGCCTAAAATCCACATCCAGTCATTCATTAATGCGTCACTTACATTCAAAACAAACTGTGTTATTTTAGGCAGGGGCATACCGCTTAAAAGTTCCTTGAATATTTTTTTAAATTTAGGTACAATAAAAATCATAAGCATAGAAGTAACTAAAGTAGCAACTGTTATAACTACTAAAGGGTAAACCATAGCCGACTTAACTTTTTTTATAATTCTTGCAGTTTTTTCCATAAATGATGCAAGTCTATCCAAAATGATCTCAAGAGCACCTGCCGATTCCCCTGCCTTAACCATATTAACATAAAGATTATTGAAAGATTTTCTTTTTTTTGCTAATGCTTCTGAAAAAGTTGACCCCCCTTCCACTTCATCAGCCGCTTCAGATATTATCTTTTTTGTGACTTTATTTTTAGCCTGGGTTTCTATTGTCCTTAAAGCTCTTATGAGCGGAAGGCCTGCATCTAGAAGAATCGCAAGCTGTCTTGTAATAATGACCAATTCAGAAGTAGGAATTTTGGGTGTTCCTATAGTTATAGTCGAAAGGTCTTTCTTTTTTTTACCTGCTGTGCCTTTAGCCTTTTTCCCTCCTTGTTTACCCGCCTTTGCTGCACTGACAGCCTGTAAGTTTGTCGGAAACAATCCTTTGTTTTTCAGTATTGAGGTGGCTGTTGACTCATCTGCCGCTTCAAGCTGCCCCTTTTTTTCTTTACCCGAAGAATTAACTGCTATATATTTAAATGTTGGCATTTTTTACCTTTCTTTTAATCTTTATTAACTGTTTTTTCAACAGATTCCGGATCCTGAGCTTTGATTATTAAATCCGTATAAGAAATTATTCCCTTATTGTAAAGCCTTACAAGGCAATTGTCTAAGGTATACATTCCTTTTTTTGCTCCTGTCTGTAGCTCGGATGTCAGCAAATGCGTTTTGTTTTCTCTTATTATAGCCCGTATTGACGGAGTTAAAACCATCACTTCAAAAGCTGCCACTCTTCCTGGTTTATCCTGTCTTTCTACAAGTATTTGTGATATAATTGCCTGCAGGGAAGTTGAAAGCATAATTCTAATTTCCTCCTGCTGAGTTGTTGGAAATGCATCAACTATTCTGTCCAGAGTTTTAGTTGTTCCGGTTGTATGCAGTGTGCCGAAAACAAGGTGGCCTGTCTCAGCAGCTGTTATAGCAGCTTTTATTGTATTAATATCTCTCATTTCACCAACCATAATTACATCAGGGTCCTGTCTTAATGATCTTATTAAAGCATCATCAAAGCTTACTGTGTCAGTAGTAAGTTCTCTCTGTGTAATGATACTTTTTTTATGGTCATGATAAAATTCTATAGGGTCTTCAATGGTTATAATGTGAACGTTTCGTTCCTCATTAATTATATCTATCATGGAGGTCAGTGTAGTAGATTTCCCGCTTCCTGTAGGGCCGGTTAACAAGATAAGGCCTCTCGGCTTAAAAAGGAGGTTTCTTATGACATTATCATCCAGCCCAATTTCCTCCAATGGCATTATTTCTTTTGTAATAAGCCTCAAAACAGCGCCGTAGTATCCCTTTTGTTTAAATGCACTTACTCTGAAACGAGCTTTGCCTTTATAATCAAATCCAAAATCTGCTGTACCTGTTTCTTTAATTATCTTTAAATGTTCGTCAGCAGTAAAAGACTGAATAAGTTTGAAGGTATCATCAGGGATGAGCTTCGGCCCTTTTATCTGTATCAGTTTTCCGTTTATACGTATTACAGGAGGCACCCCTACTTCCAAATGAAGGTCGCTCCCCTTTTCTTTTATTATAAGTTCAAACAGATCATACATTTCAAATGACATATAATTCCTCCGAACAAATATACAGCAAAGCTTTATTAAGTATATTTTACAACTTCTTCAACCGTCGTTTCGCCGTTCAGGATGGCTTTTATTCCATCTTCCCTTATACTGACCATTCCCTGTTCTTTTGCTTTTCTTCTGATAACGGCTGTAGGAGAATACTTGGTTATAAGATCGCATATTTCAGGTGTTACTTTCAACATTTCTATAATAGCCTTTCTCCCCTTATATCCTGTGCTGTTACACATAGCACAGCCCTTGCCTTTATAAAATTTGCCTTTCCCGATTTCGAACCTCTCGATATCGAGTAATTCAAGCTCTTCATCTGTGGGATCATATTCATACTTACAGGCATCACAGACTTTTCTTATTAATCTTTGACTTAGAACCCCAACAAGCGAAGAATTAAGAAGAAAAGGTTTTACACCCATGTCTATCAGCCTCGTTATTGTGTCAGCAGCTTCTTTAGTATGCAGTGTTGAAAAAACAAAGTGTCCGGTAAGAGAAGCCTGTATAGCCATTTGAGCGGTTTCTAAATCCCTTATTTCTCCTACCATTATTATATCCGGGTCCTGCCTGAGAAATGCCCTTAGAGCTCGCGCAAACGTCATTCCAACTGTGTTATTGACCGGGAGCTGGATTATACCTTCAAGGTCGTATTCTACAGGATCTTCCGCGGTCAGGACTTTAACTTCAGGCGCACTTACTTCTTTTAGGGATGAATAAAGAGTAGTTGTTTTTCCAGAACCGGTTGGACCGGTCACAAGAAAAATGCCGTTTGGCAGAGAGATTACAGACCTGATTTGAGCAATTATATCTTCATTCATGCCGAGCATATCCAGATCAAGATTTACAGTGCTTCGGTTTAAGATACGTAGAACTACAGACTCGCCGAACTGTGTCGGGATAGTAGAAACACGCAAATCAATCATTTTTCCTGCAACCCTGACCTGAATCCTGCCATCCTGCGGTATTCGCCTTTCAGCAATATTAAGCCCGCTCATGATTTTAATTCTGCTGATTACAGGGACAGCAAGGTTTTTCGGCGGCGGAGACATTTCATATAAAACTCCATCGAGCCTATATCGTATTTTAAATGAAGTTTCAAATGGTTCAAAATGAACATCACTGGCTTTATCTTTGATAGCCTGAAACAGTACTACATCGACAAAACGAATTATCGGAGTATCGTTAGCCATATTTTCCAGGTCATCAGTATCCCAGTCTTCCTCTTCTTCACTGCCTATGTTTATATCAAGGTCATTGAGCATATCTCCCATAGATTCTGTAGGATAATATTTCTCAATAGCATTTTCTATCTGGGTTTCGCGTGCCACGTACACCAGCACATCCTTTTCAAGCATAAAACTGAGTTCATCTGCAATTTTATAGTCAAGGGGGTTGCTGCATACAACTTTAACAGTATTTTCATCGGCCTCAAAAGGTATAGTTCCGTACATTCTTGCATAATCGGCAGATATTAAATCTATAATTTTATGATCTATTTCCATATCCGCAATATTAACAACATCCGTGCCTATGTGCCCTGCAATAAGCTCAAGCAGCTGATCGAGATCAATAATATCATAGTCAATAAGGATATTTTGAAACTGCCTGCCGGTTCTCTTGTACTCTTCCTCCAGCTCAATAAGCTGTTCCTCGTCAATCAATTCTTCGGTAAGCAGTAAATTTTTTAAAATTTCATCTTCCGGGCTCATCATATTGTTATAAACACCTTTTTATTATTTTAAGTATCAGCTACAGTTACGCGAATAATTTCCTGAATGGTAGTCATCCCGGCAAGAACTTTTCTGAGGCCGTCCTGCCTCAAAGTCCTCATCCCCCCTCTGATAGCATTTTCTTTAATTTCGTAGGAAGAAACACCTTTAAATATCATATCCTGCATATTTTCATCAATAAGGAACAGTTCGAAAATACCAAGACGTCCTTTATAGCCCGAATTGTTGCATTCGGCGCATCCTCTGCCTTTCAACAGTTTTCCATTTGCAAAAAACTCTCTTCTTAAACCTAAAAACTCCAGTTCCTGGTCTGTAACTTCGTAAGGAACAGCGCAGTTGGTACACACTTTTCTAACAAGTCTCTGAGCCAAGATAGCCTGCACGGAAGATGCAACCAAAAACGGTTTTACACCAATATCTATTAAACGCGATATAGCTCCCGGGGCATCATTTGTATGAAGTGTGCTGAATACCAGATGCCCGGTCAAAGCGGCATTTATAGCTATCTCAGCAGTTTCCGCGTCCCTTATTTCTCCGACCATTACTATGTTCGGTGACTGTCGCATCATTGCTCTTAACGCCCTTGCAAAGTCCATTTTCACTTCCCGCTTGACCTGCACCTGGTTAATTCCTTCAAGATGGTATTCCACAGGGTCTTCTACGGTTATAATTTTTTTAGATGCCTGGTTAACGGTATTTAAAAAAGAATACAGAGTTGTCGTCTTTCCTGAACCGGTCGGACCTGTAACCAGAAAAATTCCATCAGGCATAGTAATCAGCTTTTTTATAGCGGCAATATCATCATCCATAAATCCAAGAGTAGAAATATCAATTAAAATACTTGATTTATCAAGGATACGCATAACTACACTTTCTCCGTGAGAGGTAGGAATTGTAGAAACACGTAAATCAATTGATTTGTTTCCTACGTTAAGCTGAATTCTTCCATCCTGTGGAACTCTTTTTTCAGCTATATCCATGCCGGCCATAATTTTTATACGGCTGACTACATTACTCTGCAGGTATTTGGGTGGGCCATCTACTTCATTAAGCACACCATCTATTCGGTATCTGATTCTGAACTTTTTCAAAAGAGGTTCAAGATGTATATCACTTGCCCTTTTCTTAAATGCCTCCATTATAAGAACTGAGACAAGTTTTATAATAGGCGCATCATCCTCTTCAACACTCATTCCCCCTTCATCGAGTTCATTCATCAATGCATTTTCTATATTATCAGGGTTGTCGTCATCCATATCTCTCAGAAAGGTGTCAACATTTTCATCTATAGAACCGTAATGATGCTCGATAAGAGCCATTAACTTATCACTCTGAGCTACTACAGCATCAACATCGCATTTTAAAACATATCTCAGGGAATCAAGTTTGTTTAAATCCGTAGGGTCGTTCATTGCTACAGTAATAGTGTCGCCAACCTCGTCCCTTTTAACCGGCAGAACATTATATTCCTTAATGACTGATGCGGGGATGGAATCCAATACTTCCTGTGTAATTTTTACACGGTCAAGGTCCAGATATTCCATTCCATACTCTTCAGCAAGAGTTTTCAGAATTTTTTGTTCGGTAGTAAATTTTTCTCTGATAAGTGCGTCAAAAATTGATAATTTTTCATCAGTTTCAGATATAGCCTCTTTTGCCTTTTTAATTTGCTCATCATTGATAAGTTTTTTTTCTTTCAGGATCAGAAGGGCATATTCGGTATTTTCTTCAGTAATATTCAAGCTCTACTCCTATAAATATATAAAAAAAACAAAATTACGCTCTCATCAAACCTAACCCTTTCCGGGCGGCCATTCCTGTAAAAGTTTTCCGCTTTTTCTTAAAAATCGATACTACTGGATCGAAAGATTTGATAACAACTAAACTTATTTTGGGTTCAACTATGTTTAAGGCTTTATTTATACTTTTGAAGCTATTAGATAGCAGTATTTTCTAAGTTTATAATATAAGGGTATATAAACTAAATGTACACTTCATGAATAATAAATACATAAAAAAATAAATTTTTTTATGTAGTTGGTTTGATTTATATGCAACCTGAAGCTAATATAAAGATTCTTTGACCAGCCAGCTTAGCTCAGTTGGTAGAGCAGTTGATTTGTAATCAGCGGGTCGCCGGTTCGAATCCGGCAGCTGGCTCCATTCTTTCTCACGGACTTACAAAAACAAAAGCATTAATCTCTATTAACAGCAACTTAAAATGTATCAGGGAATTTTGCGAGTCCGTTTTCGTTTTCCGGCCTTAAAAGAGTTCCGTCCGGCATTACTAAATGTACAGTTGTGAAGATAAGGAGGTTCTTCTTCTCAACATCTTCAATTTCCGACTGAAACAGTCTGCCGACGAGCGGTATATCCCCTATCATTGGAACTTTATCATTATACTTGGTTGTTTCATCAGTCAGAGCCCCTCCCATTACTACGGTATCTCCATCATAAACCCTTAATCTTGTTTTTATAGACCTGCTGGCTATGACAGGCATTTCATTTTTAAACTCGACTTCTTTCGTACCCTGATTTGCTTCAAGCAGCGCTGTATAGTTATAGCTTTTATTATATTCAACAAAACGTGTAATAGTAGGTTCCAGTATAAGGTCAATAGTATAGTTATCCGAGCAAATAAAAGGGGTAACTTTAAAAACTACACCTATCTCAGTAGTATCACCAAAGGTTGGATAAGCTTTGATAAGCCAGCTCGTTTTATTGTCGTTTGCTGTTGTTTCCATTATTTTAGGGTCGTTCCATTCTTGAGGAAAGTATCTTTCGGTAACGACTTTTATAACAGTAGTATATCCGTTCAGAGTAGTTACTCTCGGAGAGGAAAGCTGTTCGGTTTTGGAAGACTGGGCAAGGGCGTGAATCGTAGCCGAGATATCTATATTTTTATGGCTGACATTAAATTTGAACATTCTATCCGGATATCCTGATGTACGCTCACCAATAGCATCATCATATGCGTTTCTTGTGGTAGCGCCAACAGCTGGAAAAGATAAATTTGAGCTTGAAGCATTTACGTTCCACTGGAATCCGAGTTCTTCGAAATCAGTTTGACTGATTTCGATAAATTTTGCAGCAATTGACACCTGTGGAGTAACTGTTTTTTCAAGTTTTTCAAGTATCTCTTTAATTTTGCTGATCTGTTCAGGTGTATTTCGTACAATAATCCTGCTTATCCTCATATCGAATACAGCACTTGCACCTTTAGGGAATTCAACATTTCTGGCTTTAAAATATTCAATCAGGTCTACAGCAGTGCTGGGTGTTGATTCGGCATCTAAAAGAACTGAGCCGAATTTTTCTTTTTCAGCAGGGAAAACTTTTGTGACAAGCTTTTTATCTGCAGTTCCTTTAGGCGAAACGAAAACTCCATATTTTTTTATATTATAACTTACCCCGGCATCTTCACAGACATGTTTTATAGCTGTTATCAGAGGTACTCTGTTTTCAATAAGAGTAACATTATACCGATGTGGATTTATCTTTGGGGGGAAATCCAGCACAATATTAACGCCTTTGCCTGAGGGGTCCAGCCTTTTGCTTTCATTTTTAAGAAAAATCAGTGCATCATAAACGGGAACCTTATTGAAGGAAATATGAGGAATAGTAATTTCTTCAAGTTTTTCATCGAGGGTTATACTTCCTTTTTCTTTCTTTATTTTTTCCTGCATACCGGAAGTAAAATCTATTCGCTGGCCTGTAATTTTGTCTGATGTAACCGGCATTGCACTCGCCCATGAGACCTCAGAGACGCGTTTTGCGGAAACCCCCTCCCGTCTTTCCTGACCGTCTTCGTAAAGTTTTTTGTTAATGATATTTAAATAATGCATTGCCTTGGAATTATAAGGGTCAAAAACAAGAATCTGTTCAAATTTGTCTTTAGCCTTGTCAAGTTTATTTTTCTGGAGTAAAAGTTTTCCCTGTTCAAACATAACAGACATATTATAATGTTTCTTCTGGTCAAATTTAGAAAGATCTTTATCTGATGTAATTTTATTAAATTTGTTATCTTCTTTTTGCCGCTTAAGTTTTTTTACAATGGCTTTTACCTTCTTTTTTAGCTCCGGATTAATTTTTTTTGCTTCGTTTGCAAGGTTTATAGCTTTATCTATATTGCCGTTCCCAGAGGCTTTACGGGATTCTATAAGAAGTTTTTCCGCCCATGAGGTGTATACAAGAGATAAAGAATTTCTAATATTTGATATACGCTTTCTGTTTTTCAGGGTGTCCGGAAAATCATTTGACAAAATTGAAATTACTTCTAAATACTGATTTGCGGATTTCTGATAATTTTTTGAAAAAAAATTGTCGTTTGCCTTCTTTAGTAAGTAGTTAATCTTTAATTCCTTCTCCTGTTTTACAACAGCTGCCTGATCTAAAACTGATTCAGGCTTGACCTGAGCAGTTAAAAAACCTACTGTGAAGAAAAGCAGTATAAGCGAAAAAGAAATAAAAGTTATTTTTAATTTTTTTTGCATTTATATATACCAAAATCTTTGAGTTTAACTGTTATTATATATTTTTAAAATGGAACATACCGTTTGGTTTAGGTTTATGCAATAAAGTTCCATCAGGATGAACGAGTTTTGCAGTAACAAAGAAAAGCAGATTCTTTTGTTCAACAGTTTCATATTCCGACCTGAAAAAACGACCAAACAAAGGGACGTCTCCTAATATCGGATACTTATCTTTTACCTTATCTGTATGATCTTTCAGCATACCGCCGAGAACAACAGTTTCACCATCGTTAATTTTTAATTTTGTTTTGAGATCTCTGTTTGCTATCATGGGCATTTTCAGGGATTCATCGAATCTGGGGGTATCACCACTAAGGCTTAAATCGTATGCTTTATAACTGAAAGAATCATCATAGCCTAAAAAATTTTTAACAGTAGGGTAAATATCCATAAAAATAGTTCGATTATTCGGTGAAACAGACGGTGTAACCTGAAGAACAATTCCCATTTTCATCTCTTCAAAATTTGGAGCAGGTGGTTCTATCGTTACTGTATTATATACGACTTCAGGTTCATTCACATTCCATGAAGTTGCATAGTTATTTTCCTCTATCATTTCAAAGTAAGCTGTTGAGCCGCTTTTTGTTACTACTTTTGGGGTTGACAGAGTTTCAGCAATTTTTGTCTGTTCAAGTGCATAAACAAAAAAATCGACAGCACCTGCTGCACCTCCAATATTTACAGGGTCCTGGCTGAATTCAAGAAGTTTCAGCAGGTCACCGGTCTGATTTAAAAAGTCGTTACCATTAATACTGCTGCTTCCCTGATCCATATCATTCATAGACCATCCGGCATCCTTAAGATTCAGTCTGAAATTAAAAGCAAGGCCCTTGTCTTTATTATAAGTAAGTTCGACTATTTTAACTTCTATCAACACGAGCGGAGGAGAAAAATCTATCTCATCCAGAAGGTCTTCTATGATTTTAATATTCTCAGGAGTATTTTTTACTATAAGGGTACTTGAGGGCATATCCCACGATATTGCGGAATCTCCGGGAAAAGGCACTCCCCGTTCAGTAAAATAAGTTTTAATTGTTTGATCTTTAATCTCAACAGGAGAAATACTGCTGGCTTCATCAGAAGGCTTAATTTCTAATTCTTCTATTTCGACTGATTCCTTTGTCTCAATATTATTTATATCTGCAATTGAATTGATAATATCGCTCTTGATGGGAATATATTTCAACTCCATGGTATCAAGAGTTTTATCGCTGATTATTACTGCATGTTCCTCTACTTTATGGTAAAGATCTGTTATATCGCAGATTATTTTTATTGCTTCGCCAAGCGGAACATCCGACATCTCAAGTGTAACTACCTTATTTTCGGTTTTTTTGTTTGACGGTCTTAGGTCTATATTGATTCCGAGATTATCTTCTTCATCAAGTTTTTGGCTTTCATCCCTAAGAAAATCGATTACGGAATTTATCGGAGCTCTATCAAAAGCAATTTTAGGTATTATTATTTCTTCAAGTTTTTTCTGCAGTTTAGTAGTTTCACGGGCAGTTTCATTTACAGGGATTATATTCTCCTTTTTGATTTTTGTTTTAATAGGAGGTACGTATCCGTAACCCCACTGAGTGCGTGCAAGTTTCTCCCTTATATGCATGTATTTTCTTTTCTTTCCGGCATTTGAGACGTTGCGATAAATATTTTTCAGCTCAAAAATAGCTTTATAGTTATAAGGTTCTATAACTAATATTTTTTCAAGCATATCGCGGGCTTTTTCGTATTCTTCAGCCTTCTTGTATTTTTCTGCAAGTTTGAAATATTTCTTAATATCAAATTGTCCCTGTTCATAATCCGGAGCAATTTTTTTTGGAGAAGTATCTTCTTTGAGTTTTTTTTCTGCAATTTTATGTCTTGCTTTTTCAGTTAATTTTTTATAGTTTTTATCAAACTTCACAGCTGATATATCTTCTCCCTTTAATTTTTTCAGTGATTCATTTGCATATTTAAGTGAATCATTCCATTTACTGTTTTTAGAAGCAGCTTCAGCTCTCTTTTCGAGATATACTGACCACTGTTCATATAATTTTTTTTCAAGAGCTTCTATGGATTTTAATTTTTTTGAAACATAAACTGAAGATCCCAGCTCTGTAGTTAATTTTTTTACTTTGCTGATTTTTCGGGATGCCTCTTTGAACATTTGAGCATTCATAAGTTCTTTTGCTTTTTTTATTCCTTTTTCTATTTCAGCTTCGGATTTTTCTTTTTCTGAAGATAGATTTTTCTGAAGCATAATAATATCTTCTTGAGTGTTATCGGCTAAAATTTTAAAAAGGAGAGAAAAGGTACATAATAAAAGCAAAATAATAAAAAATTGTTTAAAATGTTTTTTAAGCATAATTTATATCTGGTTTGTAAAATTGTTTTTTTTAAGTTTATGTAAAAAAATTGTTTTTTTTGGCGGACAGGCTTTCGTGGCTGCCCGCTGTTTTTTGAGATTTACCTTCTCGGTCTCCGATAATCGGGTATTTTAGTTACAGTAAACTTTTTCCCGTTTTTTTCACGTTCGAAAACTAATTTATTGTTAGCAACAGAGATAAGCTTGTATTTTTCCACTCCAGTTCTCTTATTGCCAAGTCTAAGAACATTATTAACTTTAGTCATTATCGGACTGTTTCTATATAAATCTCTTAATATAACACGCCTGCTTGGTTCAAAAACCGGTTCTTTAACTTTTGCATTTATAGACTGGCCGAGACTGTCTTTCAATATAACTACAGAGTTGTCCTTACTGACAATCGCACCCAGTTTGGGGTCTAAAACCGAATCATATCTTTCCTGTATATCTTTTATAATATAATTTATATCATTTGTTTTAAATTTATCCCCGATTTTTAAAAATTTAGTTCTCCAGGTACCCTTGGATTTTCTTATATTAATTTGTGTTTTCCAGTTATCTTTATTATAACCGTATTTGATTATGCCCATTATTTTTATAGGTATTTTCGTATTTGCAACTTCTTCAAGTTTAATCCTTTTAATTAGCGGGGGATGGATTTTAGGATTTAAAACACCCTTTTTATTATATTTATATTCTACAATATTACTAAAGGAGTCGTTATCAGAATCATAGAAAGCATCATTTGCCGATTCCGGATTCAAACCGTATTTTTTTTCCATAACATCAGGGATTCCGTCATTATCGTAATCGTAACTGCTCGTATATAAACTGAGCTGTTCAGAATTAGGTTTGGGCAGTGTTTCATTGGAAATAGGACATTTACCTTTTAAATAATTTTCATATGGTATAAGCATACCGTCGGAACCTTTTGCTATACTTCTTGCTATTTTGAACGGCTGCATAAAATCAGTGCAGCAGCATATATAGGTTTTAGATTTTTTATCTTTATTTCTTTTGGGGGATTTCATCCATAAAACAGTTTTTTCAAAAAAAGATCTGGGCGTATATTTTTCTTTCTTTATAGGTTCATACTTGGAAAATCTGGTGCTTATCGAAGAGCTATTCATTTTTTCGTAATTTTTATTGATAAGAGATAAAAAATTGACAAGTATAAAAATAAATAAAACTATCCCTGCAGCCAAAGCTATTTTATCTAGCTGCTTTAAAATTGATAAAATTATGGTTTTTAAAATCTTCATTTATAACTTAACTAATTTTTTATTATATATATAATAGCTGATTCTGATTTTTGACCTTATTAGTTTGGAAGTCCCGATGACAATTTTAATATCAAGTTGTCTTTTACGCTTAGCTGGAGGCCTAAGTTTAGTTGCATTGTCAATTGCTTTTACAAAGGAAACATAATCGACAGAATAAACTCTGTTATTTTCAGATGCCTTCTGCAGTTTATTTATAAAAGATCTGATTGATTCTAAAGAAGCTATTACTTCAATTTCATATCTTAATACTGTAAATTTCCCTTTTTTAGTTCCCCGAAGACCGTTCAATTTTGTGTGTACCGGCATTGATTCAATATTAGAATTTATTATTTTGGAAACTAAGTCCTGGTAGAACCATAAATAATTAATTATATATGGTATTTGATCATTATTGGGCATAGTGGTGAATTCATCAAAAAGTATTAATTTTTGAGATGAAGACTGAATTTTATTTTCATATAGTTTTTGATTAATTCTTTTTTCTAATTGAGAGATTAATTCCTTGCATTGAATTCTTGTAATACTCAAAGGAAACCCAATACTGTTCATAAAGAAATCTTCTGCCAAGACTTTGCTGATCTTAGTAAAACTGTGCCTTTGTAAAGATTCTGTAAACATATTTAGAGCATTATCATAATCTTTTGAGGAATAACCGGATTTTTGGAGAAATTTACTGAAGGTTGCTTTGTTTGAGGAATTGGTTTTCTTTTTGGGGTGATGTTTTTTAAAGTAATTTTCCCATGATTTCAAAAAACTTTCCAAACTTTTACATTTATCAATTTTGTCTTCAGAAGCATCATTACTGTTACTGACATCGGCCTTTTTGCTTAAGTTTTTTTTAAGTGATGTTACAAATTCGCACAGAGGTTTCATATAAGGATTGCCGAATTTTGTTTTCATTTCGAATAATTTATCTCTGACAAAAGAAGCATCTTTATTAATTAAATCAATATTATTAGATGAAGGGGTTGGTTTGTAGTAATTTATAGACTTTAATCTTCTTCCTGTACGTTTAATATTTTCAGCAACTTTTTTGTTTTCCTCTTCAGTTAATGTTATAAGGCCGAGAAGATATAAACAAATAAACAGAGTTAAAAGAAGTATTCCTCCGATTATGAGATAATGTTTTTTTATCTTTATTTTTTTAATAAAGTTTAATTTAAGGTTAAGTTTCATTGTTCTTTCAAAGTTTTTCTAAGCTTTATGTTCATACTGAATGTAGTAATATTATTTTTTGGATTTTCTACCGGTGTATATTTTAGTATTTTAATATCTTCAGAATTATTAGAGGTATAGTTTGACTTAAGCAGGTTTTCCTTAAAACGTTCTGCCGGAGTTTTTTTCCCTTCGGAATGAATGATTAACGAATGACCTTTGATTTTTATCATATCAATTTCCTGTTTCTCTTTTTTTTCGGAAGTCGGCTTTCTACTCGTTCTCCTGCTGAATAAAGCTCTTCTTTGAGTTTTCTTTTCAGTAGTAGAAACAGTATTTTCCGAATATGGCAAAAACTCTACTAACCAGGTATTATCAGGCAGATATTTTTCAAAATTGTTAAGTAACAGGGGCCAGTAATTTCTGTCTTTTATAATACTTTTATAAGAATTAAGTTTATTTTGGGAGTTCTTCAGACTTTTTTCTGCGGACTTAAGTTTATTCAGGTGCTGTCGTTTTGTACTTAAAACTTTTTTTCTTAGCGATAATAATTTACTATATGCCGTGTATGTTTTATATTGTCCGAGATATATAGTAAAAAGACATAGAATAATTGTACAGCATGCTGCAGTGATATAAGGTATTTTTTGTATCAGAAAATACTTTTGGGTGATGCTTCTTGGCAGTAAAGATATTTCAATGGGGCAGGTTGTTATATGTCTGAGTCCGAGGCCTATTACTTCAGCTGTCATGTGAGCATAATTTGCCAGTTCGTTTTTATCTACAGAAGGTGATATTTTTACTACACTGAAGGGATTAAAATATTCAGTTTCCATTTTCAGCTTTGTGGAAAGGAAGCGTTCGGTAAAATTTATTATAGAACTTCCTCCGGCCAAATAGAGTTTTTTGGGGGGCGGTGATTTTTGCTGAGACCTATAGACATTAATTGATCTGTTAATTTCCGAATGGAGCCTGGTCATCACATTTCTAATGATTTTTGAGACAATTGTGGAAACTTCTGAATCAACTTCTTCGTAAGCTCCTCCAAGCGCAACGAATCCAATATTTCTTTTCATGTTTTCCGCTTCTTCATGGGAAACATCGAGTTCTTTCATGATTTGCTGAGTAATAGTATTGCCTGCAACCGGAATTGTTCTTGCATAAAACTGGTTCTGGTTAATGAAAACAAGGGTTGAGCAGAAACTTCCCATGTTTAGAATTAAAGATGGTTCCTCCTCTCCGACTCTGTTTGCTTTGGCAGCATTAAAAAATGTTGTTGGTGTTATATCTACAAATTCAGCTTGTAATTTGTTCCCTTCAAGAATTTTGATAAAGTTGTTAATAATATCGTTTTTGATAACAGCAATCATCACGCTAATTTCTTCAGTTGACTCATCTACTGGACTTAAAAGCTGGTAGTCCCAGGTCACTTCTTCAATTGGATAAGGGATGTTCTGTTTTGCTTCAAATCGGACAAGCTGATTGACCTGTGTTTCCTGTTTAGAAGCAGGAGGCAGTTTAATAAATCTTACAAAGGTAGTCTGGCTCGATATAGAAAGGAAAACCTTACTGGTTCTGAATTTATTTTCTGAAAGTATTTTCTTTAAGGCTTCAGCAAGGAGCGGGAGTCTGGACTCGTTAGAATCGGCTTCACCGGCATATTCTTCATAAATAAATTTTTCCAATACCATTTCATTTGGAGTAGGATATGTGAATTCAGCTATTTTTATGCTGGCCGCTCCTATATCGATAACAACTCTGAAATCAGCTTTTTTTTTCATAAAAAGGATTTATTGCAGTTTTAAAAGTTCATATTTGTTAAAACTAATCAAGGACCATGGAGACTGCATTCGGTTTAACAGACCTCCATCAATCCTAATTGTGTTCTTACTGTTGAGGGAGTCCTGAAAAGTTTTCTCAACAGAGCGATTTTCGGGGTAATAGTAGAATGCAGAGTTTTTTCCTTTAAGCGAAAAGGATATTTTTATCATTATGTTTCTTTTCAGAAAGTCAGAATCCGGAGTTTTGTTTTTTGAAATAACTTTTCCCAGTATTTGAGGCGGTATTAAAAAGAGGGCATATTTTTTTTTGTTATTAAAGTCTATTGTCACATAACGGGCAGTATTTGATAAATGGAAATTATTTTTTCTTCCTGTCACCAGTGTATCTACTTTAATCGCAAAATTACAGTTTATTTTATCGGAGAGATCTGAATTCACAATTGAATCAGCAGGAAATGCTTTATATTCAATATTTATCAGCACCCACTTTCCTCTTCGCTTATTACCGATTTTATTTGGAACATTCTGCACAAAAAAGATTGGTGTTGCTGCAGTTGACAGTTTAACGCGAATGCTTTTAAATATATTTTCAGCCCCATCAGATGAAAATATAATAAAAATAAATGTAAATAATATAAAATAACTGATTTTTTTTTTGAACATATTGAATAACCTGTAAATTATTGTTTTTGAAAATGTTTAGAAACAGGGTTAGTAAAAAAATAATTAATTTAGCCCAGCAGAGAAAACTTATTATAATATCTAATCATTACTGACCAATAATTTTAACCGGAAAAACAGAATTTTTCAATAAGTTTTATTTTAATTAGAGGTAAATAGTTCAGTTTTAATCGAAAATATCGAAATAACATTTTTTTAAGCTATAATAGTTTATTAACATAAAGGATTTTTCAATAATATTGTGTTGAGAAATTTTATTCTCAAAATCAAAGTTGGCAGCGAAAACCGTTCGCTGAATGCGAATGGCGTTTCGTGAATGCTGTAATAAGGAAACAAAAAAAATGTCTTCAGATAATAAAAAAAGTCAGAAAAAATTAAGTTTAGAAAAAAAAATTATTAGACTGTTAACAAAAACACCGCAGTTTTTACCTGATATATTCAGAGAATTAAAAGCAAGGAAAAAGAAAGATTATAAGATAATTCAGAAAGCGGTAAAAAACCTTGAACAGAAAAGATATATAGTATCGGATAAAAAAGGAATGTTCAGCGTTGTATCATTTCAGGGAAAAATTAGAGGAAAAATATTAATGTCTTCCAGAGGTTATGGCTTTGTGGAAAAAGAAAACAATACTGGTGATTGTGATATTTTTATCCCTGCAAAATTTATAAACGGTGCTTTAGACGGAGATACTGTTGAGGTTAGAATTATTAAAGAAGACCCTAATATTAGAAAACGGGCAGGTAAAGGGCCTGTGGGGATTGTAGATAAAATAGTAGAGAGAAAAAAAACTTCTTTTGTAGGAGAACTTATTGTCAAAAGAAAAGGTTTTTATTTAAGGCCTTTAAATAGAAAAATACCTGATGATATTCCTATAATTGATGGAGACTTTGAACATTTAAAGCGCGGTGACTGGCTTAAAGCTGAAATTATCTATTCAGGAAAAGGAAAGATCTCCTGTAAGTTTATCAAAAAAATTGGGAAAGTGGGAAATTTAGAAGATGATATTGATGCAATTGTCGCTGAATATAATCTTCAGCCTCCATATACCGAAAAACTGAAGGATTACGCAGAGAGTATTGAACCGCTTAAAATAAAAAGAGAGGATTTAACCGATCTGTTCTGCGTAACTATTGATCCGCATGATGCAAAAGATTTTGATGATGCAGTTTCAGTTAACAGCGGAGAAAATGAAAATGAAGTTATTTTAGGCGTTCATATTGCAGATGTTTCAGCCTGGATTACTCACGGATCAAGACTTGACAAAGAGGCCTGGAAAAGGAGCTTCACAGCTTATATTCCCGGAAGAACCCTCCCAATGCTTCCTGAAAATCTGACTGCGGAAATCAGTCTTAGAAGCGACAGGGACTATTGCCATGCACATTCAGTTTTAATAACTGTAAATCAATTTAGCGGAAAAATAATTAAATACCGCAGGGTACATTCAAAAATTAAAATATCAAACAGGCTCACTTTCAAAGAGGTGGAAAAATATATCAGGGATGGGAATAATTCGGAATGGAGCCGCGAGCTGTCTGAACACATCCGAATAATGTGTAATTTATATCGGAAAATGAGAGAATACAGGGAGGCTGAAGAAAAATTTTTAAATCTTGAAACTACCGAAACTCGTGTATTAAGGGATGAAAAAGGAGAAATTACAGGACTCGAAAAGAAGAAACAGGGAGAAGCCGATTGTCTTATTGAGGAATTTATGCTTGCTGCCAACAGTGTTGTCGCAAAGGAATTTGTTAATAGAAAATTGCCGGGTATATATAGAGTTCATCCAGAACCTGACGCTTCTAAACTTGAAGAGTTCTCTTCTTTTATTAATAAAGTTTTTAATTTATCAACAGGTGATTTAACATTAGGGCGCAAGAACTGTCAAAAATTCTTAAAGAGCATAAAAGGCACTAAGTATGAAGAAATAATCACTTCTTTTTTCCTGAGAGCAATGAACAGGGCCTTATATACAGAGAAGCCGGCGCTGCATTATGGCCTTGGCAAAGGGCTATACCTCCATTTTACAAGTCCAATTCGGCGGTACCCTGACCTTCTTGTACACCAGCAGCTGCTTTTAAAAGAATATAATAAGGAACTGATAGATTCCGAAAATGTAAAAAAAATTGCTTCAGAGTGTACTGAACAGGAAAAAAATAATGATGAGGCTTTTTTTGCAGCTAATGACAGGCTTAAACTGCACTATCTTCAGTCATTATTATCAAAGAATGAAATTGAACTTTATGAGGGTATTGTCAGCACTGTTAATGCAGGCGGAATGCTGGTAGACATCCCTGCAATAGGACTAAGCTCATATATTCCTGTTGAAAATATAGGAGGGTCTTACAGCAAAAGATATGGGCGTTTAGTTTCAGAAAGAAGAGGTACAGAATATAAACCGGGAGATTTTATATATTTACAGCTTGAAAAAATAGATTTTATCAAAGGAACTGCTATCTTTAACCCTGTTCAGTACTAGAGGCATATTTAAAACATTTTAAACCTTAAACAAGCGAAGTTTTTACTTATCAGAAAATGAACCTTTAAAAGCATTAATAAAATGAACGAAAACAAAAATAAGACAGAATATACTTACCAAAGTGTGCCGCAAAAAAGACTGGGTATCTTATGGAAAATTGATTCATATATTTTAAAGGAGTTTTTAGTAATATATATATGCATTTTTTTCGCATTTAATATGCTTTTTCTTGTAAGTAATATGGTAAACAGTATGGGAGATTTAATACAGAGAAAAGCAAGTTTTTTTCAGGCTGGCTATTATTATATGTTGAAGCAGCCTGAGGCTCTGGTTTTTGTTTTTCCCATTACTCTGCTCCTGGCATGCATGTATACAATGGCCAGGATGGGGTTAAACAATGAAATTACAGCAATGAGAGCTTCCGGTATTTCCCTTTTCAGGTGCGGATTTTCAATTTATATGGTAGGCCTCGTTGTAGTCGGTATTCAGTTTTTTTTCATTTCCGGCTTTGCTTCAAGCTGTAGAAGGGAGGCTGAAAATTATATTGATAACATTAATAAAAAAAATCCTACTGACTCTTCTCATAAAATGCTCATGTATCGAAGTCCGGATAACTTAAGGACCTGGTTGGTAGAAGATTTTGTTTCTAATAAACTCCAGAAAGGCGTACAGATAAAAAGATATAATAAAAAGGGAATGCTGATTGCTGAACTTGCAGCTAAAAAAGCAATGTTTAAAAAGGGAACAGGATGGATTTTTTATGATACTATCTATACAAAATATAAGGAGCTGAAACTTGAAAAAAATTACAGCCCTGAAACAACCGGAGAAAAGCAGGAAGTTATTGCACCTGTCGAAGAAAAAATAAAAGTAGTTGTACCCGGAAGTAAAGTCTATAAGGAGCTTGGAGGTATTTCTGAACTTCCTAAAGATATATTTAATTCAATTAAAACACCTGAAGAACTTTCATCAGGTGCAATAATGAGTATACTTTCAAGGGGGAAGGATTTGTCATCGGAAACTGTTGCTGTATATAAAACCCTGCTTTATAACAGATATGCACAACCGTGGATTTGCCTGTTTGCTCTCTTCCTTGGAGTTCCACTGGCAGGAAGCAGTGAAAGACGAGGTATAATGCTCTCGGTAATAACTGCAATTCTTATAATCGGGGCTTACCTTATTATTGGTCAGATTATGACCGTTTTAGGTAAAAAAAATTATATCCCTCCATTTATTGCCGGTGCTGGTCCGACACTGGCTTTTCTGGCCTATATAATTTATACAGTTATAAAACGACAGTAACATTTAAAAAAAATGTAATTTATGACATTGGTTTATGACTCAATGTCATTGAATTAAGAAATTGAGCATCAAATTTTAGTGTATGGTTGGAGTTCAAGCTCTTGTCGTGTCGAATGACGTGATTAGCTTGTCTGGCTGAATATTCTGCCTAACACACTAAAGTGCGAACTCCAACG
>JAIPJT010000056.1 GCA_021733985.1 Victivallales bacterium
TATCCTCTTTAATTCAGTCAGTTCTGAAGTTGATAGATTTATTGCTAAAGCTTTACGCATTGTATACTCCATTATTCTTTTTGAATAATATAGCACAACTGCTTTATATTACTATCTATTTTAGTTACATTACACTAGTACTCGCCGGAGTTTTATCAAATCTTGCAGCAGATGTAGGTTATGTTCTCCTAATACCACTGGCCGGTATTATTTTTATTTCCGTAAAAAGGCACCCGATTATAGGAATGGCTGCGGCTTTTGCCGGTGTCTCTGGCGGATACAGCGCCAATCTCTGTATCGGAACCCTCGATCCGATGCTGGGGGGTATTTCAACTGAAGCTGCTAAAATTATCGATCCCTCTTATATTGTTCTTCCAACTGCAAACTACTATTTCATGTTCATATCTACTTTTCTAATCGCAATAGCAGGTACATTTGTTACAGAAAAAATTGTGGCCCCACATTTCGAGAATAAAAAATACACTTCGGATCACGAGGTGAACCTCGAACATCTCAACCGAAAAGAAAAAAAAGGCTTGATCTACACATTGATCACTTTTCTCATTATGGTGGCAATTGTCGTCATTGCAATGGTCCCGGAAAACGGCCCGCTCAGGGCTTCAAACGGTGATTTCCTCCACTCGCCGCTTATAAAAGATTCAATCGCCTTTATCTTTGTTTTCTTTTGTATCCTCGGATTTGTTTACGGTTATACTACAGGAAAATTCAAATCCGATTCAGATGTGATCAAAGGAATTTCCGATAACATAAAAACTCTCGCAACCTATATCGTTCTGGTTTTTTTTGCCGCCCAGTTCATAGCATATTTCAAATGGAGCAATCTGGGTCAAATCGTAGCCATAAAAGGTGCAGATTTTTTAATTGCAATCAATATCGGTACGATCCCGCTGGTTATCTGTTTTATATTACTTGCTTCCCTTATAAATATAGTCATGGGCAGCGCTTCAGCAAAATGGGCACTTATTGCGCCGATCTTTGTTCCAATGTTTATGCAGCTGCATTTTTCGCCTGAACTTACTCAGGTTTTATACCGTATTGGAGACAGCTGCACCAACCTGATCTCGCCGATGATGAGTTATTTTGCTCTGATAATAGCTTACTTTCAGAAATACGATGAGGATGCAAACATTGGTACAATTGTGTCAACAATGCTTCCATATTCAATAATTTTTCTCATAGGCTGGAGCATTCTGGCTGTCATCTGGATAATGCTTGACCTGCCGCTGGGCCCCGGCGCTAATCTCTTTATCTGAATGAAAGTAGGGTGAACCGAAAGTCCGCTCTAATAAGCGGAGCCTAAATTCGGCTCACTCTCCGGCAATGGGGAGATTTTTAATAGAATGAATTTTCCACATAGAACGATAGAGCCAACTCCCAGGAACACATTATCACAGACGGTGGACAACTGACTGCAAGCGTTTGATTGTGGACGGGGACGGCGGACTACAGGAAACAAAGCAGTTTGAACAACAGAGCTCTCAGAGTTTTTTTTATTAGTGTTCATTAGTCCCAGCTATACGACGGGATTGAATGTCAATCAGTGGTTAAGTAGAATCCTTTGTGCTAAAATTTTGGGAGTGAAGAGATGAGAGAAATCAACGATATACTATTTTCAGACATTGAATTAGACGTTATCCTAATTCAACCATAACAGTTTCTGCAGGAAATGCTTTAAAAATTGCAGAAATAATACGCAAGTATGACAATGATGCTTTAATTATACACAAGTGTATGCGGTTTTATGATTTTTGTCCTTCGTAAATGGACTTGGACATACACTTTATTTTTCGACCATATCATTCGATACGGATAAATAAACCAAATCGTTTTGGGTATATGTAATTGCAGATAATGCAAGATATTACAGAGCGAAAAAGTTCGGGAATATTTGGAAAAAAATTCAAAGATTGAATTTGTCTTTATGCCTCCATATTACCCCAATTTGAACCTTATTGAAAGATTATGGAAATTTTTCCGGAAAAATATTCTGTATGACTGCAGGTGTCAAACATTTAAAGAATTTAAAACAGAAACATTGGAGTTTTTCAGAAATATTAAAAGACATTCAGAGAAATTGAGAACCTTACTAACTGAAAATTTCCAGATTATTGGAGTGTAAACGACAAGAATTATATATACACGCGTTAGCGATTGATTTGCGAAAATCTCGAAAAATCAATCGTAGGGTGTATAAAAAGAAAAATTATATAGGGTGAGGAATTGATATGATAAAGTTAATTACTCAAAGGCTTATTGTAAGGGAATATCACAGTAAGGATATTTTACTGCATCACAAGTTGATTTCCGATCCGGAAGTAATGTATTACATGCAGGAAGTCTTTTCTCATTCTTATGATGAATCGGTTGAAAATTTAGAATTTGCTATAAAAGAATCAGAAAAAGCTGACCGAACAAGTATTTTTCTAGTAATTGCGAATAAAAAAACTAAGGAATACATGGGAGGAATTGGATATGAAGTTATAAGTAAATGCCCTCTTGGAAAACAGGTTGAAATTGGCTTCTTTTTATATCCAAAATATCAAGGACAAGGTTATGCGAAGGAAGCATTTTTAGCGCTTCAAAATTATGCCTTTACTAAAGGTGATGTATATAGAATAAATGGTACATGTATAAGTGAAAATAAAAATTCTAAATTTTTAATGCTCTCCTCCGGTATGATAAAAGAAGCATATCTTAAAGGAGTTCAATGGCATTTTGGCAAACTTAAAAGCAGATATTTGTTTCGGCTTTTAAAAAATGAATGGGAAAAGTTATAGGAACAACTCAAGACGAATAAACCGAAATGAATTTTTTTGAGTCCTCCTTAAGCGTTCAGATAATATGTTATCTTATAAATTTGTAAGTTAAGCTCTGAATTATTTCTTAATTCAGAGCTTTTATTCGTTAATGGAAAAGTATTATATTCTCTTCAGTTAGAACAAGTTGTCCTTATAAATAATTTACCTGTTCAAGATTGAGCTTGCAGGTTTTAGAAATAATATTAGAATCTATACCTTCGACTTTCAGAGATTTTGCAATGTCTTTTTTAATTTGCAGTTCTTCCTGTTTTATTCTTTCTGTAATATCAGTAACTATTAATGCAATACACTTTTTATTTTGATACATTATTTCACTGGCTGTACTTTCACACCATTTTAACTCACCATTCTTCGCTCTTATCATATATCTGTATTTTTCTGTATAATACTTTTTTTTTGTCAGCCAATTTACGTATCCCTCAACATAATCTTCATGTATAATTTTTTTTCTTAAGAGGTAATTATCCGCATAGAATTCTTCTTTTTTATACCCATACAATTTTTCAACATAATCAGTGATATAATAGTTTTCTTTATGTTTTTCATAATCTTCACTTTCTATAATACAAACAACTGCATTAACCTGATTCATCGAAGCATCCAAAACTTTTAGTTTTTCTTCAAGCAACCTTAATTCAGTAACATCATAAAATATTGCCATTATGTAATTCCTGCCGAAATGTTCAATGTTTGACAGCCTGATCTCAAGAAGGCAAGTCTTATTTCTGATTTTTGCTTCGACTGTAAAAACTTCATTATTATTTTGTGAAAAATTAATTAACTTATTATAACTGTCATGTGATAGAAAACGTTTGAAGTATATTTCAGCCACTTGATAACTTTTGTCTTTTAAATCAGTTTCATTATTGAGGGCTAAAAGTTCAAGAGCTTTTTTATTGAAATATATAAAACGATCATTGTCCTTATCATATACTGTACTTGCAACACTCATCAAGTCGATATTCTTTTCAAGAAGTTTTCTTCGTTCAGACTCTATTTTACTTTCAGTTATATCCAGATATGTTGCAGCTAATCCATATACATCTCCATCATCATTAAATATCGGAGTTTTTATAATAATAGCCCATCTTTTTTTTCTTGAATTAGGTATAATTCCTTCATAAGTAATTTTTTTTCTGCTCTTTAAAACAGCATTATCTTCAGTTTGATTTCTTTTTGCATCACATGTACTCATCAGGTCAATATCAGCCTTGCCGTTAACATTGTAATTTTTATTTAATTTCATTGTATCTATGAAATTATTATTTGCTGTTATATACCTATTAAGGTGATTCTTTATATAGAAGATAATATCCATATTATTTAGGAGGGCACTTATAACCATTTTTGATTCTGCAAGTTCATCAAAAGATTTATTAATACCATTGATAATATTATTCTTTATTCGGGCTCGTTCTTCAAATGAAGCATGTGTTTGTTTCAACCAGTTATTTCCAGTTTTACTTTCTGTTATCTTGTCAAAAATATGTTTATCAAGTTCTTTTTCTTTTAAATCAGATATTTCACTTACTTTAACATCCAGTATTCTTGCAAGTTTTCTGACATTTTCTTCGCTTGGAACAGTTTTTCCCTTCTCCCAATTCCAGAAAGCCGGCCTTGAAATATTTAGTTTCTTTTGAATTGAAACTTTTTTAATGTCTTTATTTTTAATAATAGATAATAATTTGTTTCGATAAAAAATCATAATTCTAACCTCAACTTAATTAGCGTTGATCTTAGCACGAAGAAGTTTAATCATTTCTGAAACATATTGGTAGGGCGCGATCTCCGAGCGCGCCGTAAATACAGCATTATTGGTAATTACATAATAATATTATAATTAGATATATTTAACCATATAAATAAAAAATCTTGTTTCAGGGAAGAAGTTGCATGAAAAGGGTTTATCTCTGTTGAGATCGCATAAGGCCGCAGAGTATGAAACCTTTTCGTGTAACATCTAATTAATTACAGATTCTGTTCATGCTTATCTTTATGTAATCATTATTTATTAACATATGATTATAATCCTAAACAAAGAATATCATATGATAATTAACACTTTACATTAACATAATAGTTAAATAATACGTTAATATATAAAGATTATCAAGTTTTTAAATATTTTTCTGATTTTTTTAATTTAAAGTACTAAATAACCAAAAGGGAAAAGAATGCAGAAACACAAATTTCATAACAAGGAGTTGGAAATGAGCTTAAACCTTGCCCCAAAAAACAAAGTTTTTTATCGGAATCAGAACTGGCATTATCCTAAAGTAACCCATGGGAAAGGGATATATCTTTATGATGAAAATGGAAAAGAGTATATTGACGGTTGTTCAGGCTCTTCTGTTGCCAACATAGGCCATGCTAACGAAGAAGTTGCTGTACATTCAGCATCACAGATAAAAAAAATTGCTTTCACTCATCTTTCACGCTTCAGCACTGATGCTATAGCTGACTGTTGCGAAGAAATTGCATCATTAACTCCAGGAGACGTTAATTATTCATATCTCATTTCAGGAGGTAGTGAAGCTACAGAAACAGCAATAAAACTTGCCCGTCAATATTTTGTTGAAAGGGAAAAAAAACTTCTAAATGGAAAGTTATTTCTCGTTGGAACAGTTTCCATGGCAATACACTCGGTTCACTTTCGATGACCGGAATTACGGGAAGGCGTAAAATTTATGATCCTATTCTTATTAATTTTCCTAAAATAAATCAAGCCTATTGTTATCGCTGCCCACATAAACTTTCGTGTAATAACTGCAATATGGAATGTGCATATGAGCTCGAAGAGAAAATAATACGAATTGGAGCTGATAATATTTCCGCCTTTATAGCTGAACCGATTATAGGTTCTGCTGTTCCAGGAGCAAATCCGCCAAAAGAATATTTTAAAATTATACGTGGTATATGTGATAAATACGATATTCTCCTCATCATTGATGAAGTCATGGCCGGATTCGGTAGAACAGGAAAAAATTTTGGCATTGATCATTATGGTGTAGTTCCGGATATTATTACAGCTGCAAAAGGAATGAGCTGCGGTTATGCTCCAATAGGTGCAGCTATAGTTAATGAGGAAATTTTTAAGACTATTATGATTAAAGGGAGTGGGCACTTTGTTCATGGCCATACGTATGGTGGAAATCCGCTTTCAGCAGCAATTTCTGATTGTGTATTAAAAATTTCCAAGCGAGAAAAATATTATGACAATGCAGCGAAGCAAGGCAAGTGCTTGATGAATAAACTGCAAAGATTATATGAGTATCCTATTGTTGGAGAAGTCCGGGGTAAAGGATTAATGATAGGAATAGAATTTGTTAAAAATCAACAGACTAAAGAGCCTTTTGAAGCTAAAGCAAAATTGAAGGACAAATTTACGCAATGCTGTTTTGATGCCGGTTTAGTCGTTTATCCTGGTGGTGGATCTGTTGATGGTGTAAGAGGGGACCATGTTCTTATTGCACCGCCAATCAACATAACTGAAAATGAAGTTGATGAGCTTGTAATACGCCTTGAAAAAGGGCTTAAAGGATGTGTTGAGAATTATATGACCTGAGGCAGATGGATTTAGGTTAAATCAGAAATATAAAAAATTATTAAAGGACGAAGTTTTATGTTTACAGATGGAGTGAAATTAATGATAACTGGAATGGGAACTGTTTTTATATTCCTTTCTTTGATAATAATTATTATCAATTTGTTATCTAAAGTACTTGCACCTTATGCTTCAATTCTTGAAAAAAAACATACTATTGCCTCTGCTCTTTCACATGATAAAGCTTCTGAAAAAGCAAAAGAAGAAAATAGAATAGTGACAGCAATTCTCACTGCAATTCATAAGTATCGTAAAGAAAAATGTAAATGAGCTTTCTCAATATCAATAATATTTTGGAGAATAATTAAAAATTAAAAGGAAAAAGAGATAATGAAAAAAATACAATATATGGACACTTCGTTTAGAGACGGTTTTCAATCATGTTTCGGTGCAAGAGTTAAAACAGAAGACTGGCTTCCCGTTCTTGAATCTGCTGCTTTAGCAGGAACAACACATTTTGAAGTTGGAGGCGGCGCACGTTTTCAATGTTTGTATTTTTATTGTCAGGAGTGTCATTTTGAAATGTTGGATTCGTGTCGAAGAGTAGTTGGACCTGATGTAAACCTGCAAACAGTTTCCAGAGGAGTAAGTGCTGTTTCAATGATCTCACAATCTCGTGATATTATTGATCTTCAGGCTAAATTATTCAAAAAACACGGTGTTACCACGATTAGAAACTTTGATGCATTAAATGATATTAGAAACTTAGTTTATTCGGGAAGAAAAATTTCTGAATATGGTTTAAAACACGAAGCTACAATAACTTTAATGGGATTGCCGCCGGGGCTTGATAAAGAATATACACATTCTTCTAGATATTATGTTGACTGTTTGAAAGAAATACTTCAGGAAAAACTTCCTTTTGATGTTATTTGTTTTAAGGATGCTTCTGGAACTACAACACCAAAAACCGTATATGACACAATTAAAGAAGCAAGAAAATTGCTGCCGGAAAAAACACTTATTCACTTCCATACACATGAAACTGCTGGATTGTCTGTAGCCTGCAATATGGCAGCAATTGAGGCCGGAGTCGATATCATAGACCTGGCGATGAGTCCATGCAGCGGTGGAATTGGACAATGTGATATTTTAACAATGTGGCACAGGTTAAAAGGAACGGATTATACTCTTGATATAGATTATAAAAAAATTATTGACACGGAAGAATTATTTACACGGCAAATGGATAAGTATTTCCTGCCACCTGAGTCAAGAGAAGTTAAACCTATTGTAACCTTTTCTCCGTTACCTGGCGGTGCACTAACTACTAATACACAAATGATGAGAGACGCAAACTGTCTGCATTTATTTGATGATGTATTAAAAGAAATGAAAGATGTAGTTTCACTTGGGGGATTTGCTACATCAGTAACTCCTGTTGCTCAATTCTATTTTCAGCAGGCATTTGCAAATGTTACACAAGGAAAATGGAAAAAAATCACTGACGGTTATGGGAAAATGATTTTGGGATATTTCGGAAAAACTCCTGTAGAACCCGACCCGGAAGTAGTAAAAACTGCTTCCGAACAATTAGGGCTTAAACCTACAACCAAAGATATTCATGATATAAATGATATGGATCCCAGATTAGGGATTGATATTCAGAAAAAAATACTATCCGAAAATAATCTGCCTATAACAGATGAAAATATTTTTATAGTAGCATCCTGCGGAGATAATCAACATATAAACAAAGGATTAGAGTTTCTTAAAGGAAACCTGCCTTTAAGCATTCGTTACAAAGATGAACAAAAGAAAGAAGCAAAAAAATCAAGTTCAAAAACTGCAGTAAAAGCTCAGGAAGAAGAAACATATACAGTAACAGTAGATGGCAGAACATACAATGTGCATGTAGCTCCGGGAGCAACTACAGTTAAACCTGTACAGCCACAAGTTCCTTCTAAGGATAATAAAGGGCGACTTAACCAGTCCGGAAATGATATTGAAATCAAAGCCCCAATGCCAGGCAATGTAAACAAAATTTCAGCCCCTGAAGGTAGCAGGATAAATAAAGGTGATACAGTTTTAATTATAGAAGCCATGAAAATGGAAACGCCTCTTAAAAGTCCTATTTCTGGCACCGTTGTAGAAATTGCAGTCAATGTTGGGGACTCAGTCGCGGCAGACGACTTACTTGCGGTAGTTGAGGAAGGAGCATGAAATGATTAAGTCGTATGGAATATTTAATTGGATTAAAAATTTAGTCGCAATTAATATACTTTCAATTCATTATCAATTATTTAAGCTGATTCTGAATTCGTATAGTATGAAATTCCTTTGCATGTTATCAATATTGCTTGGTTGTTTTTCATATTCACTGGCTGCAGAAGAAGTTCATGACGAAAGAGTATTAACCTGGAAAAAAGGGCAGGAAGGCAGTTTAGAATTAATTTATAATTATAATAAACCTGCAATAATTTATTCAATTTATGTTTCTGAAGGTAAAAAGCTTAACCCTGGAGAGAAAGTTTTGATTTTGTCTATTCCCGGTAGAAGTAAAGCCGAAGTTAAAATAGGTTTTTCAGCTGAAGTTACTAAACTTGGTACTGTCAATAAAGCTCCGCTTGCTGCAGCAGAAACAATTGAAAAGGGTCAGCTGATTCTCCGAGTAAAACAATTAAATTTCTTCCATAATTCAATTTCTGAAGACAATAAGGCAGATATTTTAAAACTACCGACATGGGGAAATATGACAAAGCAATTCTGGCATAGCACCGGTATTTATGACCTCTTCCGTCAGTCTTCCGAAAATTTTGCAAAGACTTGGAATCTTGGAATTGGTAAAATTATTATGATCTTAATTGGTTTAGTTTTGCTTTATTTGGCTGTTTTTAAAGAATTTGAACCTTTACTACTTTTACCTATCGGATTCGGCGCCATTATGTCAAATATACCTCTTGCCGGTATTTCGGGTCCCGACGGCCTGCTTGGCATGGTTTACAGTGTTGGAATAGAGACAAGTGTTTTTCCATTACTCATTTTTCTTGGAGTAGGAGCCATGACTGATTTCGGACCTTTGATAGCTAATCCAATTATGGCTTTTCTAGGTGCCGGAGCACAATTTGGTATATTTTTCGCTTTGCTCGGTTCACTACTATTAACTAATATTGGGATTAATTTTAACTTATTAGATGCAGCTTCAATCGGGATAATTGGAGGGGCCGACGGTCCGACAGCTATATTTCTAACAAGTAAACTGTCCCCGAAATTATTAGGTGCAATAGCTGTTGCTGCATACTCTTATATGGCATTAGTACCAATTATACAGCCGCCTATCATGAAGCTTCTGACTTCTGACTCTGACAGAAAAATTAAAATGGAACAGCTAAGGCATGTTTCCAAACTGGAAAAAATATGCTTTCCTGTATCTATAACTCTTCTGTGTGCGATTCTTTTGCCATCGGCTGCTCCACTAATAAGTATGTTAATGTTTGGAAACCTGATGAGAGAATGTGGGGTAGTTGACAGGCTGAGCAAAACAGCGCAAAATTCAATGATTAACATTGTTACAATATTTTTGGGGCTTGCTGTAGGCACAAAATTATCCGCAGACAATTTTCTAAACTTCCAAACTCTGGGCATATTAATGCTCGGAATGGCTGCGTTTTGTGTGGGTACAGCAACGGGTTTATTGTTTGGCCAATTAATGAAAATTATATCAAAGGGTAAAATAAATCCGTTAATAGGTGCCGCCGGAGTATCTGCTGTTCCAATGTCAGCAAGGGTCGTTAACAAAATCGGTCTTGAATCCGATCCTCATAATTTTCTACTCATGCATGCAATGGGGCCTAATGTTTCAGGAGTAATTGGTTCAGCTGTTGCTGCAGGTGTAATGTTAAGTTTTTTAGGATAAAAATTAAAATATATATTAAATAACAGTAATTAAAGCAAATTGGGGAGAGAAAATGAATAATAAGAAAAAGAAAATGTCACTCATTAAAAAAATTTTTATAGGCCTTTTTTTAGGAATACTTTTTGGGTATATTTTAAATGCATTAGGTGGCAAAGAATGTTATCATATTAAAGAATATTTTTTGCCTTTTTTAGATTTTGTAGGAGACCTTTTTATACGACTTATCCGTATGGTTGTAGTACCATTGGTTTTCTTCTGTATTATTGATGCAGCTGTTTCACTTGGTGATCTTAAGAAGCTGCGCACTATAGGACTGAAAACAATCGTATTTTTCCTTGTCAGTGGAATGATAGCAGCAACAATAGGTTTAATTCTTGTAAATATTTTTAAACCCGGAATTGGTATTGATTTTGGAACAGTCAAACAGGTAATAACAGTTTCACCGCTTCCCGGCCCTTATGAAACAATTTTAAATATGATTCCAGTCAATCCTTTTGCTTCTTTGGCTTCCGGTGAGATGCTGCCTATTATTGTTTTTTCATTAATTTTCGGCCTTGCACTGATTGCTTTAGGTAAAAAAGCAGAAATTGTTACAAGTTCAGTAAAAATCCTAGCCGATACAATGTTCCATATGATTACTTTAATTCTTGGAATAATTCCTTATGGAGTTTTTGCACTGATGGCTAAGGCAATAGGAATTTATGGATTTCAAATTTTTGGGCCTGTTCTTAAATTTATTTTAGTTGATTATCTTGCAAATTTTATTATGGTTGCAGGTGTTTATTCTCTGCTCTTAGTATTTATAGCTAGTGTAATGTTTCATAATTATGTAGTATTATAATTTTTCTTTATTGCAATGATTTTGTTCAAAATCTGGTCTGCAGTTTTAGTCCACTTCATTGGTTTTGGATTCCTGTTATAGTTATCTATATATTCATGAATGGA
>JAIPJT010000002.1 GCA_021733985.1 Victivallales bacterium
ATAAGTTTTAAAATATCTCTTATTTGCCTCTGCATCATTTTTTTACCTTCAGTGGTTTTAAGGAATTTTTCTCTTCTTAGAGCATCAGATTTTAGTAAATATGCTTCATAGTGAATAAGTCTAACAGGAAGTCTTTGAGATGTGAATTTTACTTTTCCGTATTTATGCTCACGGATCCGCCGTTTTAAGTTGCAGGAATACCCTGTGTATAGCTGATTGTTATTAAGCTGAAGAATGTAAACATAATGCATAATATTAGTCTAAATAAAATGGTCGGGGCGAGAGGATTCGAACCTCCGGCCTTTGCGTCCCGAACGCAACGCTCTAACCAGACTGAGCCACGCCCCGCACATATATAAAAAGATAGCTTAAAAAAAAGGGCCTGCAAGCCCGAAGTTATTCTTTTTCCTTAATACAAATAACAACTTTTTTTAATTTATCATTATCAGCTACCGGTTCACTCTTTGTTTCAATTCCGGCTTCTTCTTTAAGGGTCATATGAATAACTCTTCTATCGTGAGCGTTCATCGGTCTCAAAGTGACCGGATCACCCCAGCGCTTAACTTCTTTAGCAGCATCAAGGGCCATCTGACTCAGTTGATCCTCGCTCATATATTCTTTTTTCCCGGTTTTTCTTCTACCGCTTTTTTCCGGTTTTCTTGAATATTTTTTGTCACTGTCGGTATCAAAACGCTTTTTCCGGTCGTTCGAACCAGCTGTAACGGAGCGTCCGGAAGAATAGCCGTCTACATCAATACTGACCCATTGGGAATTTGTTTCGTCTTTTGATATCATTCTGTTTACAAGAAGTTCCAGACTCTGCAGTGACTGTCCCTTTTTGCCGATAATTCTACCTGCATCGTCTGAATAGGTGACGAGTACGATTTTTCCATCTTTTTTTTCTTCAACTTTAACATTTGCAGTTAATCCAAGATAGTCCAACATTGTTGCTAATGTAGTCGAAGCCTTCTCTGCTTTAGTGTTTACTGTCATTTTTTCGAATCTCCTAAAAATGTAACTTTTTTTTCTTACAGTTTTCTATGCTCTGGCCTTTTTCTTTTGAATATTTGTCCCTTTTTTATTATCATCCTGTTCCTTACTGAAATACTTATTGTACAGCAGCTGAATAATAGTTATAACCTGGCTTACAGTCCAGTAAAGAGTTAAACCGGACGGCAGCATGTAAAGGAATATAAGCATAACCAAAGGCATAAGCATCATCATTTTTGCCTGTGCAGGATCAGTTGCGCTTGGCATCATCTTCTGCTGAACAAGCATAGTGGCTGCCATCAATATAGCCAAAGGATTTATAGCCAGGCCGAAAATATGAGCTATAGTATCCGGCTGTGTCAAATCTGCTGCCCATAAAAAACTCGCATGTCTTATTTCAAAAGCGCCCATAAGCGTGTAATAGAGAGCGATCAGTACCGGAATCTGTATAATCATCGGGAGGCATCCGCCAAGAGGGTTGACCTTTTCTTGCTTATACAGCTCCATTGTAGCCTGATTCAATTTCTGCTTATCATCTTTATATTTTTCACGCAGTTCTTTAACCATCGGTTGAATTTTCTGCATCCTTTTCATCGACATATTGGATTTGTGCGTTAAGGGCCAGAAAATAAGTTTTATAATCACTGTCAGAACAATAATGGCCAGGCCGAAGCCGCCGCAAAGTTCCTTCAAATAAATAAGAGCGAAAAGAAACCATTTGGCTATGGTTTTCATTACCGGCCATGACATCAAGTGAAGTATATCATTTGCGTTTGGAGCAAATTTTCCTAAGAGAGTTATATCTTTTGGACCGGCATAATATGCGAAGTTCCAGGTGAATTTATTACCTGCGGCAATGTTTATACTCTGTTCTCTTGCTGCAGAACCTATAACTGGGAATTTTTCGGTACCGTCTTTTGTTACGGCTGAACCCTGATTGGAAAAGTTGTAGTTCCCGCCGTTAATTACATCATTTTTATCATCGGCCTTCAATACAAAAGCGTAATACATGTCTGAAACAGCTATCCAGTTAATAGGTTCGAATTGAATCGGATTGTTTAGAAAATCATCACTTCCGGCATCGACTGTATTTAATGCTTTTTCTTTTGAAAGAAAGGCATCTATACAGTGTGATTCCATTCTGGCGTGGTCACCTGAAATAAATTTTACGGGAGGTAAGGCACCTGCATAGAAATACAGTTCTCTCATATTGAGAATACTGGAGCTGTCATTTACAATTGTAACGTCGTATTGTGTATTGTAATTTTTCCCTACAGTCCATTTCTGGACCAGAGAAAAATGCTGCCCCTGCTGATTTTTAAATATTCTTGTGACGGTTACAGATTTATCTGTTTTAACAGGTTGTTTTATGTTAATTGGTGTCCATTCGTTGTCAGGCTGTTCAACAGATAAAACCGGATGCTTCTTATTAAATTTGTTTGCAAGGATAACGTTTTCAGTATTGGAAGAATTTAAAATTTTGTTTAATTCTATCGAGTCTACAGCACCTTTAACCGGATTGATTTTTAAAGTATAAAGTGAGTCAGGTGAAGTCAGTGAAATATCAGGGTATTTATTCTTAATTTTATTTAAGGATATATTTTTTTGTTTCAAATCTGTAGTATTTTTTATAACTGAAGGCTTTTGGTCTTTACCTTTTTGAGGCACAGGTTGTTTGATTTTTTCCTTCTGTTCTTTTGTTCCGTGATAAGAATCGGTTTTTGTTTTTGCTGCATGTGTTTTATCAACTATTACTTTTTTTTCAGGTGCCGGCTGCGGAAGCCAGTTTAGACCTTTTGGCCCGAATATATAATTCCAGCTGAAAAGTAATATAATACAAATTGCGACTACAGAAACTGTTGTTTTGTCATACTTTTTGTTACTCATTTAATTAAAGTCCCAACATTTTTTTAAATTTTTCCTTAAATCTGATTTTCTGAGGTACAGGTTCGTACCCACCTTTACAGAGCGGGTGACATCTTAATATCCTGTAAATTCCCAGAATAAACCCCCATAAAAGACCGTGTTTTTTTATCGCCTGAATTGTATATTCCGAACAGGTAGGATAAAATCGACAGCAATTTAGCCAGGGTGTTAAAAACTGATATACCCTAATTATAGAAATTAAAAGTAAAGAAAATATATTTGTTCTTATTTTTTTTTCGGTTCTTTCCATAAACCTGCTTTTTTTAAAAGCATAATCATTTCGGTTTGGACTTGCTGAAGTCGCTGTGACTTTATTCTCTGTCTGGGAATAAAAATTAGATGGGCATTTATTATCTGATTCTTAATTAACCTGAAGGACTCTCTTAAAAGTCTTCTCGTTTTATTTCTAACAACTGCATTCCTGTCAAATTTTCGACTGCATATTACCCCGTATTTAAGCTCCTCAGTTTTATTCACTGTTATCAGGATAAAAAATTTGCCTACAAATTTATTTCCCTTTAAACGAGCATTTTCAAACTGTGATTTCAGTTTTAGTCTGTTATCTTTTTTAAGTTTTGCTATGCCATACTGTACAGGTAATTTCTTTTTTTCAACAGTCATTAGAATAGTAATTATGGCTTTATAAAATTAAATAAAAAGTTAAATTCCCTATAATAAATGCCAGATTTAATAGGACATTTAAGCACTTAAAACTTTTCTGCCTTTGGCGCGGCGTCTTCTGATTATGGCTCTGCCTGATGAGGTTGACATTCTTGCTCTGAAACCCATATTCCTTTTTCTTTTCAAATTTGATGGCTGAAATGTTCTTTTCATTTTACTTATTCCTTAAATTTATAATTATTATACGCTAAAGGGTCTTAAAATAATATTAATTGCCTGTAAATCAAGTTTTTTTAGTAATTCAATGAATAAATTAAACTTCAATTATTCCGGGTGAATTTCAAAGTTACGTTTTTTTACTAAAAATTTTTAAAAAAACCTTTTTTAATCTGTTCAAAATAATAAAAGTGGAATATATTTTAAATAGACCTGATTCAGCGAGCTTTTTGCAGTGCTGTAGCTGCAAGGCAACAAAATGCATAATTTGGATTAAAAGTAAATTGCATATCTCTGCTGAGATCGCATAAGGCCGAAGTAGCATTAAATTCATAGGCCGCAGAGTGTGGAACCTTTCAGTGTAATATTGAATTACATTAAAAAAATCAGTTAAGGGATTTTTTCTTATGGTAAAAAAGAAAAAAGGGTTTATTGACAAAAATCTGCTTGGATTAAAAAACAGGATTCAGACTCGGGAAGAAACTTTAAATGAAAATGAAAATGAAAGTGATAAATTGGATAATAAGCCGGAAGCGGAGTCTTTTACAAAAGGACAGGATAAAAATAAAATAGAACATGTTTCTACTCTGAATAAATACGATGAAAACATTGCAGGCAGTTTTTTAAAAAAAAATACCAAATCATTAGAGGAGCAGGCCGGGCTTGACAAGCAGTATATGAAGATTCTTCAGAAACGGAAAGAAGAGTATATCAGGACAAAGAAACATGTTATTGAAAAATCAAATTTTATTTTGAATAATGCCTCTGACCTTATGACTGAACTGAACAGGGAACTGAATGTATTGCAAGAATGTGAGAAAAAATTAAAAGAAACATTGAATGACATAGAGAAAATCGAAGAAAAAGGGTGGAAAGACAGAGATTACAGTGCCGAACTTGGGGACGCTGTTAAAACTGTTGAAAATGCAAGATTACAAAATTTGCTGTTCACAGATAAAATTAAACGCCTGGAGAGAGAAAAATGTGAAGAAACAGCAAAAACGGAAAGTTCGATAATTCCGGAACTTATTTCTTTAAAATTTACACAGCTTTTCAAATTAGGGATAGGTTTATTAATGCCTGTGATCATCGGGTCAGTTTTATGCGGGGTTATTATTTCTATTACAATATTTTTTGTTATGGGAGGCTTTTAAGTGATTAGAACATATTCGATAACGGGAATGGCTTATAAAAAAAGGCGGGTTACAAGACAGAAATTGGTCAGTTTTTTGAAACATGGCAGCTGTCGGGTCCTTGTAGGGAAAAATTCTGCTAATCCGGTTCATTATAAAAAACATAAAGTTTTACTTATAACGGCTTCCGCGGTATTAATAATAGGATTTGTTTTTGTTATTTTTTAACAACAGCCTGCCCTTGATAAAGCATATTAATAATTCTGACATCTTCCTTTTTTAACTTTAAATACCTAAAAAGTTTATCCAGCTTTCTGAGTTTCTCTTTTAATAAATTTACACTTTTCTGATAATCGGAAGGTGTTGGATGTGCGTTATCCGGATACTTAAAAGGAAGTTTGACTCTTACAATTTTTCTTTGCTGCGGGCCGGGCATAAAAACTGTCAGTTCATTTTTGTTATAAAGGTTGATCAGTTTGATATTAAGCCCCGGATAACTTGTATTAATAAGAGAAATAAGTTGTAAAGCCGGTTTCAATTGAAATAAAATTCTGCCGTATGGTATTTCATCCTTTCCCAAACTATGCGATGCATTTATGCCTTTAATCCTGAAACCGGTAATTACGGGCAGTTCTGATTCAATATTTATACAGTATCTTTTATTTACAAGGACGGCATTGCCGTCTACAATAAGATCGGAGTTTCTGCTGTACAGCAGTGCTCGGGGAATTCTCTCGGTAATATTAAAATAAAGTGTGTCAGGTAACTCCTTATAGATATCCGCATTTTCTATAGAATATTTTTTTTGGGAAATAAGTTTTTTCTTGAGTTCTTGTTCTTTTATATTGAATAAGTTAACTTTTCCTAATTTAAGGCCGAGTATTTTAATGATTTTACTGCTCTTGTTGTTCCAGTACCCCGAACTTTTAACTACAACATTTTTCAGGAGAAAATGCCGATTTTCCGTGAAAAGCTTTTGATAACAGAAAACAGAGATCACTGCAATCACTCCTGTAAAAACAGAGATAGAACAGATAACAATCAGTATCCTTATATAAGGGTTTCTAAGAATTTTTTCTTTTTTCATAATCTCAAAAAATCAATTATTATTATAATAGGCTACAGCTGAATATAAGACGACAGCTGCGCAGTTTCCAACATTTATTGATTTTTTATTTCCGAACATTGGTAAATCTACAGCTCCGTCACAAAGACCGACAGCATTACTTTCTATTCCCAGCGCTTCATTGCCGAAGATTAGAGCCAGAGGATACTGATATTTCTTTTCCCAGGCATTAACGGCTGATTCTTCTGTTTCAACTGCAAGTACCATTTTAACACCTTCATTTCTCAATGCCCTGATTGCATCAGAAGAAGTTTCAAATTTTCTGAATTTAACATATTTATCAGTTCCCATTGCAGTTTTTTCCAGTTTCGGGTGAGGGGGTGATGGTGTATAACCGCAGGTTATAATTTCCTTAGCACCTACTGCATCTGCAAGTCTGAAAATATTCCCTGTATTATATGCGCTTCTCAACCGGTCGAGAACGATTGTAATATCAGTCTTTTCCATTTTCTATTTATCTATCTATCAGTACTTTTATTTTTAATTTGGATTCCTTAAAAAAAGTAGCAGCTTCATTTATATTCGTTATATTTTTATCAATTTTTTCTAAAGTCCATTTCCCGGAAGTTAAGATATTTTTGTTCGGTTGAATTTTTCTGTTTTCCCAGTTCCGGTAAATATGAAGTAAATTGTTTATAATTTTTATTTTAAGCAGTATATTAATTCTCTGGCCATTTCTGTTTTTACAGCTATATCTATTAATAAACATTAAATTATTTTTTAAATATACATACCAGCCGCTGTTCGGGTCTGTTTTCAGTTCCATACCCGGTACGGCATGAACAATAAGATAGTTCCCTGATGTTTTGATATTCTTATTAAGATATTTTATTTTTTCCTTTCCTGTGTATTCCCATCCTCTGTTATTAATATCCGAAAGAATGCTCATTGGTAATATAATATAACCATTGCCCTTTAAGGTAATATGCCGATCTTGTTTTATAAATACTGCAGTGGTGTTATTGTTTGATATTTTTTCATTAATATGAATATCACCGTTGTTGAGATTCATTGTTATTTTTCTGGTATTAAGGAAATTATATTCAGTAGAATTATCAGTAAATATAACAGTTTTTTTATTTCTTATCTGTTTTTTCTGAGGATTGAACTTTAAAGAGTTCCATATACCGTTTTCATTTGTCTTTATATAGGTGTTAAAGATACCGCAGCTGTAAATATCCGAAAGTATGTTGTTGTTGTCAATGCAGAATGACTTTATTCCTTTGTTTTCAGTTAAAATAATTTCAGAGGATTTCCGGCCTGAATTTATTTTAACTAAATTCATATTATTTTTGTTTTTAAATTTTTCTATTGAGCTAAGCTCTTTGTTGGTTATGAGACAGTCCCTGCAGCAACCTGTTAATATCGTGATTATAATTATTGAATTTAATATTTTTTTAAGCATTTTCATAGTTACTTATTCGGATATACACAAGAAAAGTATTTTCGTTTAAACGCTTCTCCCCTGAAACAAAAAATTACCATACAATAAAATATTGCATTAAATAGTATAATTTTATTATATATTTAACAATAATGCCGTATTGCGGCGCGCTAAGACGTCCCCCCGGAGTAGCGGGGCTATGGCTCACACGGTCGGAGATCGCGCCCTACCTTTTGTTTCATAAAAGATTAAACCTTGTCGCGCGAAGATCAACGCTAATTATTATAAATTTTCAGTAGAAAATTTGCCCTCAACTTTGTATGATATAATTAGAAAACAGGCACAAAAGAAAAATCATAGCTATGAGACCCACTTTCGTGGACCGTCTAATATAAGATAAAGAAATGATTAAATGTCTAAATCCTTAACGCCGGCGGCATACTTTTCGATGTATTCTCTTCTCGGTTCAACTTCATCTCCCATAAGCAGCGAGAACACCTGTTCTGCCCGGACTGCATCCTCCATTGTAACTTTTATCATTTTTCTGGTTTGAGGATCCATAGTGGTTTCCCATAACTGTTCAGAATTCATTTCACCAAGTCCTTTATAACGCTGGATATGCAGCCCCTGTCTTCCATTTTTCTTTACATATTCGAAAAGTTCTACCAGAGAGTTCTGCTTTAAAACATTATAATTGGTTTCAATCTCAAATAAAGGCTCATTCGTTCCGTACATATGGCCGGCTTTTAAATTATATTTATTCATTTTTTCAGATAATGCAGCACAGGCTTTGGCCTCATGTATAGATATAATTTCTATTTGTGAGGCCTTCTTTTCATCGGCACCTTCAATTTTCTCGCCATTATGATCTGAAATACCGAGTCTTATTTCTGCAGAATTAACAATTTCTTTTTCTTCATCATCGGAAAATGCGTAACTTTCTGTGATAGTTCCATTATCTTCTCTTACTATGATTTTAGCCTGTGGAAACCTTCCATATGTCTCTTTAGCAAAATAAGATTCAGGATCCAGGCCGTGTCTTCGAAGTCCCGTTTCTATATTATTTACTGTGTATACAAAGTTGATAAAATCATCAAGCATTTCTTTAGTAACTTCTGTATCCGGGAGCATTTTTGCCTTTACATCATCGCTCCCGAGTTCTATAAGATACTTATCGAGCTGGTATTCCGTTTCTATGTATTTTTCCTTATTTCTGCGCTTTACTTTAAAAAGCGGCGGTTTTGCAATGTAGATGTGTCCGGCTTCAATAAGCTTTTTTGTCTGCCTGAAGAAAAAAGTTAAAAGTAGTGTTCTTATATGTGAACCGTCCACATCAGCATCCGTCATGATTACAATTCTGTTATAACGCAGTTTTGAAATATCAAAATCCTCTTTTCCGAACCCGCAGCCTAAAGCAGAAATCAGAGACTGGATTTCCTTGTTTTCCATAACTTTGTCGATTCTTGCTTTTTCTACATTCAGCATTTTTCCGCGGATTGGCAGTATAGCCTGAAAACTGCTGTCACGTCCCTGTTTAGCGGAACCTCCTGCGGAATCACCCTCAACTATGTAAAGCTCACATTTCTCGGGATTTTTTTCTGAACAATCAGACAGTTTGCCGGGGAGAGAAAAACCGTCAAGAGCACCTTTGCGTTGAACCAGTTCTCTTGCTTTTCTGGCTGCTTCTCTGGCTCTTGCCGCTACTAATGCTTTATTAATTATAGCTTTTGCAGGAGCTGGATTCTGTTCCAGAAAATAACCAAGGGCTTCAGATACGATTGAATCAACAATACCTTTTACTTCACTGTTTCCGAGTTTTGTTTTTGTTTGTCCTTCAAACTGCGGATCACCGACCTTGACACTTACAACGGCGGTTAATCCTTCCCGGACATCATTTCCGCTCATTGCTTTTTCGTTTTTCAGCATATTTTCTGATCTGGCATAGTTATTAAGAGTTCGTGTCAGCGCAGTCTGAAATCCTGTCAAATGTGTCCCGCCTTCGATGGTGTTTATATTGTTTACATAACTGAAGATAGTTTCAGAGAAAGCGTCGTTATACTGAATGGCAATTTCAACATCTACTCCATCTTTGTTTTTTTCGAGATTTATTACTTCCGGGTGAAGCACCTGTTTATTAGAATTCAGGTGGCTGATAAACTCCACAATGCCGCCTTCATAATAAAAAACTTCGTCTCGTACCGGATCTTCACGTTCATCTTCAAGAGTGATGCTGACACCTTTGTTTAAAAAAGCCAGTTCCCTGAGTCGCTTAGCAAGAATATCCCACTCAAAAGCAGTCAATATAAATATTTCGTCATCAGGTTTGAAGGTTATAGAAGTACCTGCTTCCCGGGTGTTTTTTAGTTTAGTAAGGGGGGTAACTACTTTTCCCCTTTCCAGTTTCAGATGATGTAGACCGCCATCACGGCAAATTTCCACTTCCATCCATTGACTCAGAGCATTGACACAAGACACACCGACCCCGTGCAGTCCGCCGGAAACTTTGTATGCTTTGTGGTCGAATTTACCGCCGGCATGGAGGACAGTTAAAACAACTTCAACGGCAGGTCTTTTTTCATCCTGATGAATATCTATTGGAATGCCTCTGCCGTCATCGGTGACGGTTACTGAGTTGTCAGGATGAACAGAGACCTTTATTACTGAGGCATGACCGGCAAGTACTTCATCGATACTGTTGTCAACAACTTCGTAGACGAGGTGATGAAGACCTCTTTTTCCTGTATCCCCAATGTACATGCTCGGGCGTTTCCTTACGGCTTCAAGGCCTTCTAATACGGTAATCTGCTCTGCTCCGTATTTTACATTGTCTGTGTTTACCTTTTCTTGAATTTCGGTATCGCTCATTAAGTTCAACTCCTACTAAATTAACTAAAAATTATTTGAATATAAGAAAACCGGCTGTTTTATTTCATTGTTCAATATTTATACAAAACGCAATTTGCCGGGAAAACCTTAAATGAAGAAATCGAACAGGTTTATTAAATAAATTGCCGTTAACGTTACAGAATTATTATTAAAAAAATGAATTTAAAAAAAAATCCTGTATGCACTTTACGGCTGATATATATTATAATCTTCTTTATATGAATTTTCTAATAATTTGTGCATAATGTGAACAATTTATCCCGGATTATGCAATCACTCAGTGTGCTGTAGCTGAAAGGCAACGGAATGCAGCTGTATCTACTACTGCATGCCAGTCATGCGACGGTACTTGAATTGCTGTTAACGCAGATACAGTGCTATACAGTTGATATAAAAATAAATTGCTTAAAACATTTGTAAAGTTCAAATACATAATTTCGGTTTATATTATCCTGAGGGCCGTGAAATAGAAAAAAAGGTACAGGAGATGTATCTTTTAATAATACCTGAATCAGTGAGATAATTTATAAAAAATAGGTTTATTTTATTTATAATAAATTAATTATATAATATTTGATACTTCACCTTTTGGGTGAAAAGAATATTTTTTATAAATTAATCCGAAAGGGGCTTTCTGAAGCACCGTATATGCCTGACATTAAACCATTTGAGTAGTGACTACACTACGTGGTTGAATGCCTGCGCATCTACCGGGCTTCGAAGTTCTTCGCCCCCCGGCACGGCAGTACTGCAAAAAGCTCACGGAATCAGGTAAGAATAAAAAATTTAAAGGTTTAAAAGGTAAAACATGCATTACAGAAAAGCTTTATTTAGGATTACTGTTACAGTAATTATTTTGTTATTTTTTTCCGGCTGCAGGGTTGATCCAACCAGATTTTATCCTGAAACAAAAACAGATTTAAAGAGGGAGAAATCCGATTTTAAATTTGTGCATATCGGAGGGGTGTCCCGCAGCAAAAATATCAGGATAAAGAATTTTATAAAAGATACTGTCAAAAAAAACGGAGAAAAGATTGTAGTTTTCAGTGCGGATGGTACTCTTCTGCCTGTTATACCCTGTTCTGTTGCAGAACAGGCAATGCAGGAGTATTCAGAAAAACATCCGAATTGGAAGCCTGATTTAACTGAAAAGATGGAAAAGCAGGACAGAAACAGTATAGAATACATCAATAACGGAGCTATATTCTGGTCAGGCCTGCGGGCTAAAGAAGTTGAGCAGATAGGTTATAATACATTTATTAAGCATTATCAGTTTTATTCGCAGATTTATGACCTTATCGGTAATTTAAAAAATAATAATTATGAGATTTGGGTAGTAACCTCGGCACCGGAGATTTTATATCAGAAGTTCATTTCGGAATATCTGAATATTCCTAAAAACAGGGTTCTGGGTGCTAAGACTGTTATTAATAAAGAAGGAATTTTAACTGATAAACTAATTCGGCCGTATATGGGGTTAAAAGGAAAATGTAATGCAGTTAAAACTTTTATAAAACATGATCCGTTATTGGTTGCGGGCAGCAATGCAGAGGACGCGGAGTTAATTAATTTAGCAGAAGCAATAAAGATAGCAGTGAATCCTGACAGCAAAAACCCCATTGAACTTTTTAATAATGTAACCCTGGAAGTGTATGCCGTGAAACATCAATGGATTATCCTGGATTTTTTTTATAAACCTGATGAAAATTTATCCGGAACAGATAAAGGTAAACTGGATCCAAACGCTCCGATAGAAATATATTAATTTTATGCCGTCAAATAAATACTTTTCAGAAACAGTTAACTATGAGGCATTCTGCAGGTTTTCATTTTAAAGGCTGAATATAATATTTCAAAATCCTTCACAGCTTTTTCGATAGTATCATTTACTATCAGATATTCGTATTCGCTATTCTTGTTTACTTCCCATAGTGACTTTTCAAGTCTTTTCTGTATAACCTCTTCTGAATCGGTCCCTCTGCCGCGAAGTCGTTTTTCAAGTATTTTATTGTCTGGAGGGGTTATAAAAATATATTCTGCGCACTTTTGAAGAATATTATCATTTAAAGCGGCATTTTTAATTTTTAAAGCCCCCTGTACGTCGATATCAAGCAGAATATCCTGTCCGTAGCTGATTCTTTCGTAAACTTCACGTTTAAGTGTACCGTAATAATTGCCATGGACTTCTGCGTATTCCAGGAAGGCATTTTCAGAGATAAGTTTTTCAAATTTACTGACATCCATAAAGCTATAATCAATCCCGTCGGTCTCATTCATTCGCGGCTGTCTTGTTGTGCAGGATATGGAAAAATTTAAATTGCTGTTTTTTTCAATAACTCTTCTGCAGATAGTGGATTTACCGGCACCGCTTGGGCCTGATACAATCAGAATCATGCCTGAACGGCTAATTTTAGAAAAATTAAAAATTTTCATATTCCTATTCGACAAGTTTATGTTTTTGGAAAAATACATCCTGGTTATACAGCCAGTCCCTATGAATATATCTCCTATAAAAGACTCTGCCCCAGCCTATAAGTCTGCCGTTTTTAAAAACTAAGGGAGTGCATTCCTTTTTAGTTTTTGCACAGTCTGCCCAGTCCCAGTCTGTATAATAAAACCATTGGTCGGGTTTAGCGTATGCTTCGTACATTAGCGGTTCCCCCATAATTCTAAATACTTCTTTTTTGGTCATGCCCACTTTAAGTTTTTCAGTGTTGCGGGTATTTTTATATCTTTCCACAAACCCCGGAGAATATTTATCTAAAATGCAGATAAAAAGGCTGTCAGTTGATCTTCTATCCGGAAAATCAGCTGTAGAACAGGAACTAAGGGCACATGAAAGGATTAATAGAACCGAAATTATATATATTGACTTTTTCATAATTAACAACAGCTTAAAGTTTTATTTTTTTATAATGGAAAACATCTTTTTCTTTATTATAAACGATTTCAGCCAAACATGCATTACCCGTAGCGGAACCTACTATAATTTCTCCTCTTCCTCTTTCGTCAATAGCTGGGATTGGTTTATGGACATGACCGCATACAGAAAGATCAAGTTTACCTTTTTTTTGCATTTCCGCAATTTTTTTCTGTCCGTAAAGTCTGTGTCTCCATCGGACAAGCAGGTTTTCTGTTTCAAACAGCGGATAATGTCCGATCATTACTTTAGGCCTTCCTGTTTTTTTATTAATCCAGTCCAGGATATATTTTCGGGATTTTTTTTTCAGTATACCGTGTGACATCAGCATGTGTACCGGATAGCTTTCATTTACTAAACAGAAGTCGAGCTCATTTGTGTGAAATGAATAGGGCATGTCATTAAAGCTGAATTTGTTTTTGTTAAAATATATAACTGCTTCATCGAGTGCTTTCTGACAATTCCGGTCTTTCACGTAATTATCATGGTTGCCTGGAATATAAAAAAAATCAAACCTATTATCTTCAACAAGAGGTTTAAGTTTTTCCTTTGAAAAGTTAAATTCAGAAGGTTCCCCGCTGGTAGTTATGTCCCCGGTACAGAAAACTATATCGGGAGGGTTTTTCAGGATATAATCTACAGCCTTCTGCAAATTTCTCTGGTTATGCCGGTGCCGTCTTAGATAATGATAGTTGAAAAGTCCTACCGACCTTTTATCGAACAGGGAAGTCCAGCTGGATGGTTCGCCGCTGTAGTGTGTATCTGATAATGCTAAAATTTTCATTTATTTAACTGAATTAGTTTTATAGGTTTATATCGAAGTTTATAAAATATCATAAATATTCGGTTATATTTTATCAAGAGTTGTTTTGTATGCTTTTTCAATATCCTTCTGCTTGATGGATATAGAGCCGATCCGAAGAATTCGTTTCTCTGTAACAATACCGGCTCTGGATAAGGTAAAGCCTTCAAGAGCCTTTTCAAATGTAGCTGCTTTCTCCGGGTCTACTGTGACAAGAAATCTCGTATTAGTTTCTGAAAACAGTAATTCGGGAAGTGTCAAACCATTATCTGCAGGTATTCTATCCGTTTCAATATCCAGTCCATTTTTTCCTGCAATTGCCATTCTGACAAAAGCTGTAGCCAGTCCTCCGCTTCCAGGAACACAAATGGATCTTGCAAGTTCGTTATCTGTAACATTACTTACAGCTGCGTAAAGTTCGGCAGCTTTATCGCCGTCCACTTTCGGAACATTATTTCCGATAAAGCCTAACATCGAGTAGTATTCACTTCCTCCGAGTTCAGCTTTTGTCTTTCCTATAACGTAGATATAGTCACCTGCAAACTCCGGCGCCAATGTAAGAGATTTTGTAATATCATCAATTTTAGAGATAGTGCTGAAAAGTACTGTTGGCGGTATAGATATTTTTCTGCCTCCGCGGGTACTGTCATTTTTCATACTGTCTTTGCCTGATATACAGGGACATTTAAAAATTTTAGTATAATCATATAATGCCTGGTTGGCTCTCACCAGCTGGGCAAGTTTGTATTCGCCGTCCGGTGTTTTATCGCTCTGGACAGGGTCAGGCCAGCAAAAGTTGTCAAGGCCTGCTATATGATTATAATCAGCTCCGGCGGCAACGGCTTTTCTTATAGCTGAATCGATTACAGATGCCATCATATGATATGTGTCGATATCTGAATATCTCGGCAGAATGGAACTGGAGAGTACAATTCCTTCAGTCCCTAAAGGTTCTGACATGAATACTGCCGAGTCATTTCTTACATCAGCTTCTTTGCCTATATAAGGTTTAACTACTGAAAGCCCTTTGACTTCATGGTCGTACTGGCGAGCTTTATATTCATTCGAGCATATATTCAGAGAACCTGTAAGTTTAACAATGTCTTTCTTTATATCCCGTGACTGCAGTTCTGTAATTGAAGGTTCTTTCCATTTCGGCGGCTGCCATTTTGCTTTGAGTTTCATTTTTGGAGAGCCGTTATGCATAAAATCGATGTCCAGGCAACCGACTGTTCTGTTATTATAAAGCAGGTGAAATTTACCGCTATTAGTAAATTCTCCCAGTACTGTAGCTTCAACTTCTCGCTGTTTTGCAGTTTCCAGAAATTCATTAATGTTTTCTTTGGGTACTGCAAAAGACATTCGCTCCTGTGCTTCCGAAACGAGAATTTCCCAGGGGTCCAGGCCGGAATATTTCAAAGGTGCTTTACCCAGATCCATAATGCAGCCGTTGCACTCCGCAGCCATTTCACCGATAGATGAAGAAAGGCCTCCGGCACCGTTATCGGTGATAAAGCGGTAAAGATTTCGGTCTCTTATTTCATAAATAAAATCGCTCATCATTTTTTGTGTGATAGGGTCACCGATCTGTACAGCCTGAACAGGGCTGTCCATATGGAGTTCTTCACTGGAAAAGGTAGCACCGTGTATTCCGTCTTTTCCTATTTTTCCGCCAGCCATTACAATCAGGTCGCCGGGTTCAATTGTTTTTTCAAATCCTCTGACTTTCCCGGCTTTTTTAGGTAACGTACCCACTGTTCCGCAGAAAACAAGGGGTTTGCCTGTATAACGTTCATCGAAAAATTCCCATCCTGAGCCGTAGGGGATTCCGCTCTGGTTGCCTCCGTCTATAACTCCTTTATGTATTCCGTCTCTCAGTCTCCTGGGATGAAGCAGGCCTTCAGGAACCTCTTTTTGCGGTGCAAATGGGGAGCCGAGACAGTATCCCCAGACGTTTATCAAAAGGTTTGCGCCCTGTCCGGTACCCATCGGGTCCCTGTTAACTCCCACTATGCCGGTCATTGCTCCGCCATAAGGATCCAGGGCGGAAGGACTGTTGTGGGTTTCTGCCTTATATACAAGATCAATTTTATCATTAAAGGCAATAACTCCCGCATTGTCGTGGAATACCGATTGAAGCCAATCCACTTCTCGGCTTATCTCATCGGTACTTTTTTTGATGAAAGTTTTGAAACAGGACTTTATCTGTTCCCGGTTGCCGTCATTGTCTTCATAATCAATCTCAGCATCAAATATTTTATGTTTGCAGTGCTCTGACCAGGTTTGAGCGAGACACTCAAGTTCTACATCTGTTGGTTCTGCCGGAAGCCCGAGATTTTCTCTGCCTTCAGTATTTCTGAAATATTTCTGTATAGTCTGCATCTCTTCAAGTGAAAGCGCTAAAGTATTTTCCTTACTGATCCGTTTTAATTCAACATCGCTTACGTTCAAATCCACTGTTTCAATGTTCCCGCCTTTAAATCCGCTGACGGCAGGAATATTATCAGGGATTCCGTTATTAATCACTTCTTCTTTAGAAAAAACGGCAACAGACTGGATGAGTTCATTTGCCAAAAGGTTTTTGCCGATGCTTTCAGCATTTTTTCTTGACAGTCCGGGCGATTCTATAAGATATTCGGCCGAACTGAAAACTTTTTCTTCAGTATCTTTCAGTTTGCGTCCTATAATATCTCCGACTGCAGTGAATGCTGTTCTGCCGAGGTTATCTGTTACTCCCGGCCTGTAACCAACAACTATCAGCCAATTATAATTACCTTCAACCGTTGCTGCAGTCCTAACTTTCTGTATTACAGGGTTGTTGAGTTCATTTGCGACTTTTTCAGCTGCTGAAGAGTCTATTTCAGCCTGAATTGTATAGACTTCCCTATGGTTTACCTTTGTTACAGGGAGATTTAAAATTTCAGTAATCCGGCTTTTAACCGATTCACTTTTGGCGTCCCGCCACTTGTCTATATAAGAAATTTCTATCCTATGTATCATTAATATATCCTAAGAATTTACCGGTTGACTTGAGGTTTTATATTTAGTCTTAAGCTTTATGTTAAAACCGAAACTCTAATATAATGTATACTGTTTGTAATTGCCAAATCCTTAAACCTAAATATTCCGGTTGATTTTAACCGGATTATGCAGTGTGCTGTAGCTGCAAGGCAACAAAATGCAACTGTAGTATAATTTCTGCATACCTGTCATTCGACGGCAGTAAACATGCAGTTGAAAAATCTATAATTATAAGTTATTTAAAACATTTGTAAAGTTCAAATGCATAAATTGGGTTTAGAGGTGCGGCGTAACAGACAATTAGTTTTAAAGTAGTTGTTATTTTTCATTGAAAAGAGCGCCGATAAGTTTATAATTTGTCTATATTTTCAATCTAACAGCAGGACACGGAAAAATGAAAACCATTTATACACTTGTAGTCACAGACAGATTAAATATGAGTATGCAGCCTGAGCTTTACTATGCGTTCAGAACCACTGCAAAAAAAATTTATGATAACCAGATTAATTTTCGCTTCTCGATTTTTAATCCCTTTATGGCGGATGATATTGAGCCTGTGGAATGGTCAAAGGTTCAGCAGGATATAGCTGAACTTCTAAACTATGTTACCGGTTATATAGTCGATATAAAAAGGACCACCAGAAGAAAATCCCTGTTTAATGCAGTTTTAAATCATATAAATAAAAATCCTGATTATTCTCTGGGAAGGTTATATCGGAAGCTGGAGAAAATTATGGACAATTTTTCTTATCTTATTATCGAATCCACGGGGAAAACAGTTATTCACCCTATTTTTTATAATAGAGACATAAAAAGTGTTGAAGTGGGTTTTGCTACAAACGATGATATTAAAGATACAATATACGGTATGATGCTTCTTGATATAGCATTAAAACAGGAAAAGCCTGTCTTCGGTACCTGTCACGGTGCACAGCTCGGGTACCTTCACGCAGGCGGAGGTTTAAAAAGAATTTTTGATAATATCCAAACTCCCGAGGAGGGCGCCTATTATCCAAGACGTAATCCGCACGGCGGTCCGAGAGAAATCTGGCAGATAGACAGAATGCTCAACACAAGAGACCTTAATGATTTCTATAAATATTCCCTGGTAAAATATCCTCTGCCGGCAATTTTCAGGCGGCCTGAAGATAAAGATACTGAGAGATATATAAACAGGGATTTTAATCATACTCTGGCTATGACAACGCCTGTACCTAAAACGATAGAAGTAATCTCATATCATCCGCTGAGCTCCTTTAATAAGATAAAAGATAAAGATGTTGAAGATAAAGTTGAAGATTATCCACAGGTAACAAAAGAGTCGATTGATAAGTTTAAATCCTCTATTAAGATAAACACTATTGTGGATATTTTTAAATATAAAACTTTAATAGCTTTTCAGCATCACCCGCACTATACATATGATGATGTCGATAATGTTGCTATTTTTGAATATCTTCTGAAGGATATTTGCAAACATTTGAAAATAAAACCGAAAAGAGTTAATAAAGGAGAATAGGCTTTTATATGAAATTGATCAGGAACGGAGAGGTTTATGCCCCGGATTTCCTTGGAAAAAAGGATATATTAACTGTTAATGATAAGATAATAAAAATTGAAGACAGTATTTCAGCTTCCGATATAAATTTGGATATAGAGACAATTGATGCTTCGGGAAAATATATTGTACCGGGTTTTATAGATCAGCATGTGCATATTATCGGAGGGGGGGGTGAAGCCGGTTTTTCTTCCAGAATTCCGGAAACTCAATTGACTGATTTCACCCGCTCCGGTATCACTACTGTATTAGCCCTGTTAGGTACGGATGCTACCAATAGAAGCCTTGAAAACCTTTTGGCAAAAGTTCGTTCCCTTGAAGATGAAGGGCTGACAGCTTATATGCTTACCGGATCATATGAATTTCCATCCCACACGCTTACAGGGAGTATCAGACGGGATATTATTTTAATAGATAAAATAGTCGGGGCGAAAATAGCGGTTTCCGACCATAGAGCTTCATATGTTACTGCTCTTGAGTTAGCAAGGGTTGCCTCTGATGCGAGAGTGGCGGGGATGCTAAGCGGCAAACCCGGTATCGTAACTGTTCATGTCGGCTCCGGCAAAGAAAGGCTCAATACTGTTTTAAAAGCAATTGAAGATACAGAAATCCCCAAAAAACATTTTATGCCTACCCATGTAAATCGAAGCGCACAGCTTTATGAACAGGCTGTAGAATTTGCTAAAAACGGCGGGTTTATAGATTTTACAGCCGATACTTCGCCGGAAACAACCGGACAGAATTCGGTAAAAGTCAGCAGGGGAATAAGAAAGGCACTTGAGGCAGGGGTCAGAGAAGAGAATATTTCTGTAAGTTCTGACGGGAACGGCAGCTGGTCAGTATATGATTCCAGGGGCCATTTACTGAAGATCGGCGTATCTCAGCTAAACAAATTACATTTGGAACTCAAAGATCTTGTTTTTGAAGAAAAACTTTCACTTGGGCAGTCTTTGAAATTTATAACTTCAAACGTAGCAAAGATACTTCAGGTATATCCGGAAAAAGGTGTTTTAAAACAGGGAAGCGATGCAGATATATTAATTCTGGATAATAATCTGGATATCGACTCTGTATATGCAAAAGGGAAAACTATGGTGTTTAATAAAAGTGTTGTTAAAAAAGGGATGTTCGAAGATATACACAGACATGAATATAAAATTTCAAAATAAACAAGAATACAGCAGGTAATGGAAAATAGTAAACTGATATATAAGCGTGTTGCAGATGAAATATTAAAAGCGGACAAAATTCTGTTTATAACCGGTGCCGGTATTTCTGCCGATTCGGGTATGCCGACATATCGCGGTATAGGCGGTCTTTATAACAATGACCAGACAGAGGAAGGTATATCGATAGAGGATGCTATCAGCGGAAATATGTTAAAGCGGCGTCCGGATATTACCTGGAAGTACCTGTGGCAGCTTGGAAAAGCATGTGCCGATGCTGAACCTAACCATGCGCATAAAATAATAACAGAAATCCAGAAATTAAAGCCTGATACCTGGGTGCTTACACAGAATGTTGACAATCTTCACAGAATGGCCGGGAATACTAATTTAATTGAAATACACGGAAATGCTTTTGAACTGTACTGTACAAAATGTTATGCGGAATTTGATTCTGAAAATATAACTTCAAACTACCGGAATGGAAATGTTAAGCTGCCTCCTAAATGCGGAGAATGCGGCGGAATAGTAAGGCCAAAAGTTGTTCTTTTCGGTGAAATGCTTCCTGAAAAAGCTATAAATAAATATTATGATATTCTACGTTCAATGCCGGACCTTGTGATCAGTATAGGCACATCAAGCCTTTTTCCGTATATACAGGAGCCTGTGATGATAGCTGTCCAACAGGGGGCGGCTACCGTAGAAATTAATCCGGGTGAAACTTCTATATCACAGATAGTTAAATATAAAGTTACTGCGGGAGCGGCCGAAGCGATGACTAATATTCGTCAGGAAATAAACTCTTTTGGGACAGAAAGGTAAGGGGCAATATCCTATTTGCCGATTACAGCTTCTAAGTGTTTAATTATTGCGAGAATAAAAACGGAAATTAAAGAAAAATGCCCTAATGTATCAGCAACTTTCATAGAAGTTGAACCTACAGGGCAATACGCCTACAAGCTCGGTTTAGATAATATTACTGAAAAGGAATATAATTTCTAAATCGCACCGCATAAATTGCTGAAGCTTGAAGGAGCCCGTTGCTGCTCCCAACTGAAATATCAACTTCTATATACTTCATCTCAAGAATTGAAGCGGCCTTTGTATAAGATTAGGACTCTTCAACACGAAAGCAAAATAACTACCTGTAGAATGTGAAACCTTTTCTTTAATATGTATTTTATTAATTATAATTTTGGGTTATAATAAATATAATGTTTATTAATTTATTGGTTAATTAGCGTTGATCTTCGTATGATGAAGTTTAATCCTATTTAAAATAAACAGGCAGGGCGCGATCTTTTCGCCTTAGTACCGCAAACGCGGTATAGCAAGTATAAAACTGCCTGTCCTGCATAGTACCCTAAACGGGACGAGGCTGGGTGTGCCACATAGCCCGTTAATGTGGGCGAAGACTTAGCGCGCCGCAATACAGCATCGTTTACAAATATGAAAAAAAGGAAAACCAAATGGCTAAACTGGGACTCGAAAAAGATATTGTCAATGAACAGACACTAAATCAGACTGTAACGCGTTTTAAGGAAAGAGGAATAAAACTGCCGACTTTTGAAGAATTAAGTGACCCTTCAAAGATATCTCCGGAGATAACTGAAAAACTGAAAACGGTAGACCCTATGGCGCCCGATTCACTTAATTTGTACAGGATACACTGGTTTAATGACCCGAAAACTAACGGATTTCGCAAACTGCCGGCATATTTTGAAATACCAAGTGAAATTTCCGGCGTTGATGCAAGGATAATTGTCATGACAGGTGCATATTTCCCTATGGTAGAATGTCATAAAGTACTGGCGGCTTACGGGTGTCTTGCTCCGAGAGTTATTACCGGACAGTTCGATCCGACAACCGATAAGGCTGTATGGCCGTCTACAGGTAACTACTGCCGGGGAGGCGTTGCTGTTTCAAGAATTATGGACTGTCACGGAGTAGCTATTCTGCCGGAGGAAATGAGCGAAGAGCGCTTTAAATGGCTCAAGGAATGGACTATGGATTCCGAAAATGATATTTTCAGGACCTACGGCTGCGAAAGTAATGTTAAGGAAATATATGATAAGTGTAATGAACTGGAGAAAGATCCCCAAAATATAATATTCAATCAGTTCTGTGAATTTGGTAATACTCTTATTCATTACCTTTGCACGGGTATGGCGCTTGAAAAGATATTTGAAACCGAAAAAGATGATAGCCCGTCACTTAGGCTTCAGGCATTTGTTTCTGCCACCGGTTCCGCCGGGACTATTTCTGCCGGGGACTATTTAAAAGAAAAATATGACGGAGTTAATACAGTTGCTGTAGAGGCCCTGGAATGTCCGACATTGCTTTATAACGGTTTCGGAGGTCACAATATTCAGGGTATTGGTGATAAACATATCCCTTATGTTCATAATGCAATGAATACTGATGACGTTACTGCGGTTTCAGATAAGGTAACAGATTCATTAAACTTACTTTTTAATACAGGGGAGGGAAAAAATTATTTAAAAGAAGTGAAAGGGATTTCAGAAAAAACAATCCAGGATTTATCCTTACTCGGTCTTTCTTCAATATGTAATGTTGCTGCGGCAATCAAGACAGCTAAGTACTACAATATGGGAAAAGAAGATGTAATCATGACTGTAGCGACTGATCCGGCCGCTATGTATGATACAGAAATAGAAAAACAGAAAAAGAAATTATTTGATTCAAAATATGACCGGTACGATGCAGCTGAAACATTCGGTCAGCACCTGAAAGGACTTACAGTTGACCATTTCAAAGAACTTTCACAAATCGACAAGGAAAGAATATTTAACCTTGGTTATTATACCTGGGTTGAACAGCAGGGTGTTGAATTTGAAGATTTTATAGCAAGAAAAAATCAGAAATACTGGAAGGACCTCCAGAATTACATACCTGTCTGGGACAGACTTATTAATGATTTCAATGAAAAGGTTAAAACTTGTTGATATATTCTATACGTATTAAGAACGTTAAAATATAAAATAGTTGGATTATAATGTGTGAGTTTTCGCTAAAATGCAGTGGCTGCGGCCTTAAGCCCGATTTTACCAACATGCTTATAAACAGTTGTGGGAACCGGGGAATTGGCGATACGGATCACATTTTAAACAGCAGGATAAACTTTACTGAACAAAACTACAGGGGGAATATTGTTTCAAATAAAAATAATGTTTCCTCTAATAACCCGTTTATATATTTTAAAGACCATTTCCTTTCTTATCATACTGCACGGCTCTATAATGTCGATTTTGGAGAAATAATAAATAATATCCAGAAAAGGCTGTCTGCTACAGTTAAAAAAGAATTTTCTTTTACGCCTGTTTCGATTCATAACAATATATCTACTCTGAAAAATTTAATAATTAAAAACGAAACCGTAAATGTCAGCGGTTCACACAAATCCAGACATCTGATGGGGAATATTTTATATTTGGAAGTTCTTCGGAAAGCAGGTATTTTAAATTATAAGCCCAACCTTTCCGTTTACAGCTGCGGCAATGCTGCTATTGCCGCTGCAATAATCGCCAATGCTGCCGAGTATAACCTCGATGTGTTTATACCACCGAACCTTGACCATGAAGTTACTGATATTTTAATCGAAAATAATGCGAATATTCATGAGTGCCCAAGAATAAAATATGAAGAAGGCGATCCATGCTACCTCCGGTTTATGGAATCTATAAAAAAGGGGGCCGTTCCATTTTCATGTTCCGGTCCTGACAACTGGGCTAATATAGAAGGGGGCAAAACTCTGATGCTGGAAATGATTCACCAGTTAACCGGTTTCGGGAAAGAGTTGGATTCTGTTACAATACAGGTGGGGGGAGGCGCCCTGGCAAGTTCAGCAGTGCAGGCATTGGATGAATTATTTAAACTGAAGTTTATAAGTAAGTTACCTGAAATATATACAGTACAGACAAACAGTTGTTTTCCTCTGCCGAGAGCCTACTTTCTTTTAGCGAAAAAAATTGCCTCTGAAAACGGTTTGAAATGCAGCCTGAAATTTGAGAAAAAAACGGATAAAGCTGAGGCAGCTGAAGAAAATAATAAAATACTGAAGTATTCAGAGGCTTCATTGGATGAGGTATTAAATATAAGTAATTTTATAAAGAAAAACTTTAACCGCAGGAGCGTTCAGAAAGTGCTGGAAGAAGCTGCGGTTAATAAAAGATCTTCATTTATCTGGGAATGGGAAACTGAACCCGAAAGTATTGCACACGGTATTTTGGATGATGTTACATATGACTGGTATAAACTCGTTAAAGGTATGTTTAAAACCGGCGGGATACCGGTAATAGTTAATGAAAATGACCTAATTTATGCAAATGTTGAGGGTAAAAAGCTTACAGGTATTAAAGCTGACCCTACAGGTACTTCCGGATTTGCCGGTCTGCGGAAACTGCTGTCGCTGAACCCGGTATCTGAAGATAGTAATGCGGGGGTGATTTTTACAGGAATAGAAAGAAATGAAATTTGATGAACTATCGAATAAAATAATATGAAATTGGCAAATATTAAGAAAGGGTTACCTATAAATTTCAATTAAAAAATTTATATAAAAAAAGGAGTATACAGAAATGGATATTAACTATCAGGAAATAATGGAAAGAGCTGAAAAATATAAGCCCCGGATGACTGAATTTTTACGCGATATGATTGCTATTCCAAGCGAAAGCTGTGATGAGAAAAAAGTAATTCAGAGAATTAAAAAGGAAATGGAGTGTGCAGGTTTTGATAAAATTGAAATAGATCCTATGGGGAATATCCTTGGATATATCGGAACAGGCAGTACACTGATCGCAATGGATGCCCATATAGATACTGTCGGTATAGGAGAACTGAAAAACTGGAAGGTTGATCCCTATAAAGGTTACGAAGATGATGAAATTATTATGGGTAGAGGTGCTTCCGACCAGGAAGGCGGAATGGCTTCTATGGTATATGCTGGAAAAATAATTAAGGAAATGGGGCTGGACAAGGATTATACTCTGCTCATAGTAGGATCCGTACAGGAAGAAGACTGTGACGGCTTATGCTGGCAGTATATTATTGAAGAAGATAAAATACGTCCCGATTTTGTAGTAAGCACCGAACCGACTTCATGTAACATCTACAGAGGTCAGAGAGGAAGAATGGAAATTAAAGTTAGCACAAAGGGTGTTAGCTGTCATGGTTCTGCGCCTGAAAGGGGAGATAACGCAATTTATAAAATGGGTCCAATCATAAATGAACTAAAAGAACTTAATGAAAGACTCCATGTAGATGAGTTCCTGGGGAAGGGGACCCTTGCAATATCAGAAGTTTTTTCAAGCTCTCCATCGAGATGTGCGGTAGCTGACGGCTGTTCTATTTCTATCGACAGACGTTTAACTCACGGTGAAACCTGGCAGGGTGCTATAGAAGAAATAAAAAATCTGCCTTCAGTAAAAAAAGCCGGAGCCGAAGTTACCATGTACGAATACAGAAAACCTGCCTATACGGGACTGGTTTACCCTACAGAATGTTACTTTCCGAGCTGGGTACTCGGGGAAGACCAGCCGGCGTGCAGAACTTTAGTCGAAGCTTATGAAAAACTTTTTAATACAAAACCGTTTGTAGACAAATGGACATTTTCAACAAACGGCGTTTCAATAATGGGACGTTATGATATTCCTGTTATCGGATTCGGGCCCGGGCATGAAGATCAGGCTCACGCACCGAATGAATGTACATGGAAAGATGAACTTGTGAAATGCGCTGCCATGTACAGCTTAATTCCAGCTGTTTATATAGAAAAATATAAATAAATTAACGGAGGATAAAATGGGTAAAGATCTTGGTAAATTTATCGGTGAACTTTCAGAAAAACATTCCGGTGATATGTTTTTGAATGATTTCCTGCTTACATGGGATAAAACAGATGATGAAATAGCAGCAACCTTTTTGACTGCAGAAATTCTCAGGAGAATGAGAGAACAGAACATTTCCTCAAAAATATTTGACAGCGGGCTTGGTATATCACTCTTCAGGGATAATTCAACAAGAACAAGGTTCAGTTTCGCAAGTGCCTGTAACCTCCTTGGACTGGAGGTCCAGGACCTTGATGAAAAAAAATCTCAGGTTGCGCACGGCGAGACAGTCCGTGAAACAGCTAATATGATTTCTTTTATGGCTGATATTATCGGTATTAGAGATGATATGTATATTGGTAAAGGCCATACATACATGGAGGAAGTTTCCAAAGCTGTTTTCGAAGGATATATGGACGGTGTCCTTGAACAAAGACCTACACTGGTTAACCTGCAGTGTGATATCGACCACCCTACACAGTCTATGTCCGACGCGCTTCATGTCATTAACCGTTTCGGGGGGATAGAAAACCTTAAAGGCAAGAAAGTAGCGATGTCATGGGCATACTCACCGTCTTACGGAAAACCGCTTTCTGTTCCGCAGGGTATAGTAGGGCTTTTCACCAGGTTCGGCATGGATGTAACTCTTGCACACCCTGAAGGATATGAAATTATGCCTGAAGTGGAGAAAGTTGCCGCAACAAACGCTGAGAAATCCGGCTGTAAATTCATCAAAACACACAGCATGAGTGAAGCATTTGAAAATGCCGATATTGTTTATCCCAAAAGCTGGGCCCCCTTCAAGGCCATGGAAAAAAGGACAAAACTGTACGGAGAAGGTGACGATGAAGGTATAAAAAACCTTGAGAAAGAATTGCTTAAACAGAATTCTAATCACAGGGACTGGGAATGTACCGAAGATTTAATGAAAACAACTAAAGACGGAAAAGCACTGTATATGCACTGCCTCCCGGCTGATATTACAGGTGTAAGCTGCAAGGAGGGCGAAGTTGAGGCTTCAGTTTTTGACAGATATAGAATTCCATTATATAAAGAGGCAAGTTATAAGCCTTATATTATTGCCGCTATGATATATCTTAGTAAAATAAAGAACCCCGCGGATAAATTTAAAGAACTTATCAGGGAGAACCAGAAAAGAATAAAATAGAAAGGAGTCAATAATGTCTGACAGGTTTGTGCCTATTACTATGAGAGAGCTGTGTTCCTGGATATTCAATGAACTTAAAGAAAAAAGGTCAGTATTCGGGATACCGGGAGATATGTTTTTCAGGCCTGATGAAGGAGATAATTTTAAACAGGAAATATATGGTAAGAAACTTGAAACTCCCTTCGGTGTAGCAGCCGGCCCTCACAGCCAGCTGGGGCAGAATATCGTTATGTCATGGCTTTGCGGAGCAAGGTTTATAGAATTAAAAACAGTACAGACATTAGATGAACTCGAACTTTCCAAACCCTGCATTGACAACCTTGATGTGGGCTATAATGTTGAATGGTCGCAGGAACTTAAACTTGAACAGTCCTTTGATGAATATTTGAGAGCATGGGTCCTCATACATGCGCTTCATAAGAAATTCGGATTTCCGGGAAGTTCTCCGGGGACTGTTTTCAATTTTAGCGTAGGATATAATCTTGAAGGTATTTTAAAACCTAATGTTCAGAACTTTCTGGCTAATATAAAAGATGCCGGAGACAGGCTTAACGAATATATCGATACTGTCTCTGAATTCTGTCCTGAAGTTAAAGATATTGATATATCCTCAGCAATATCAGATAATATTACCCTTTCTACAATGCATGGCTGCCCTCCTGATGAAATTGGGAAAATTGCTTCTTATTTAATAGAAGAATGCGGATATCATACTAATGTAAAACTCAATCCGACACTGTTAGGCCCAAATGTATTAAGAAAAATTTTAAATGAGGATTTGGGTTATAGGGATATAACAGTCCCGGATCTTTCTTTTGAACACGACCTTAAATTTGAAGATGCTGTCCCTATGCTCAATATGCTGAAGGAGAAAGCTGAAAAGAAAAATGTAGAATTCGGAGTTAAGCTCGCGAATACTCTCGAAGTTGAAAACAATCGTAATGTTTTTGATAAAAATGAAACAGTGATGTATATGTCCGGGAGACCGCTGCAGGCTATAACAGTAAATGTGGCTAAAAAACTCGCTGTTGAATTTGACGGTAAACTTATGATTTCCTATGCCGGCGGAGCGGACTGTTTCAATGTTTCGGATCTTATACGGTGCGGAATGAAAACGGTAACCGTTTCTTCTGATATTCTGCGTCCTGGCGGATACACCAGAATGCTCCAGTATATTAAAAATCTGAGAAGAGATATAGAGCAGAGCGGAAGTTCCAATATACCGGAATTTATATGTAATTCCGCTAAGAAGATGTGGCTGATTAATGAAAATGATGAAAATCGCTGTTCTGTTGAAAAGTGCGCCCTTGAAAATTTGAAGCAGTACGCCGGTTTTGTCCTGGAGGATCCTCAACTGATTAGGGATACCTATGAACGTAAAAACACAAAAACGTCAAGAGAACTTGGACTTTTCGACTGTATCAAAGCGCCCTGTACAGATATATGCCCTGTCAGCCAGAAAGTCCCATCATATATCAGACAGATCTTAGACAGAGATATAGAAGAAGCAGCAGCAACTGTTAGAAATGATAATCCCCTGTCAGCTATTCTGGGCAGGGCATGTGACCACAGCTGTGAGCTGAAGTGTACAAGAACGCATTACGACGAACCTGTTGCTATAAGGGAATTAAAACGTTATATAATCGATAGTTCAGAGGAGAAAGTGCCGGGCGTGTCCGAATCCGAAACTGATATCAGTATCGCAGTAGTAGGTGCTGGCCCCGGGGGGCTTGCCGCCGCATATTTTCTTGCGAAAAACGGTTGCGGTGTCACTATATACGAAGAACGTGAAAGAGCCGCAGGTATGGTTTCTAAGACTATTCCGGGATACAGGGCTACTGATGAGTCCATTGCAGTTGATGTTGAACTTATTGAAGGACTGGGCGTCAAGTTCAAATATAACTGCAAGATTGGAAAAGATATTTTAATACAGGATCTGACGAAAAATAATGATTATGTTATTATTGCCGCAGGTGCGCAAAAAGGAGTCATGCCCGGTATCGAAGGTGAAACCTGTGAAGGAGTAATAGACGGCATAGATTTTCTGCATAGAGTGAAATCCGGAGATATTCCGCAGTTAGGAGAGAATATCGGTGTTATCGGAGCCGGTGATGTAGCTATGGATTGTGCCCGGGCAGCAAATCGGCTTAGTAAAGGAAAAGTTTCCGTAATTTATCGCCGTACCATTGAAGAAATGCCTGCACATAAAGAAGAGCTTGACGCTCTTTTTGACGAAGGTATAGATATTAAAGAGTTATGTTCTCCAAAATCTGTTATTGAGAAAGGTAACCGTATCACCGCTCTCAAATGTTTAAAAATGAAACTTGGAGAACCCGATGAGTCCGGTAGAAGAAGGCCTATCCCTATAGAAAACTCTGAATTTGAAATGGAACTTGATAATTTAATTCTTGCTATAGGACAGAAACCGGATTTCAGTTTCTTAAAAAGCCTGCCCCTGAATTATAACAGAAAAGGCTATATTGTAGTTGACAGCAGCAATATGAAAACAAAAGTTGATAAGTTTTACGCTGTAGGTGATGCTGTGGAAGAAGGGCCGCAGACAATAGTAAAGGCCTGCGGCGACGGAAAGAAGGCAGCAAAGGACATTCTTTCAAAAGCGGGAATAGAACTCAGGCTTGAAGATAACAGTTCTGAAAGCTTTAAGGAGAAAAAAGATTTTATCAGAAAACGTTCCTTAAGAGAGTTTAGAGTTGAAGTGCCGGAACTTCCAATAGAGAAACGGGATAATTTTGATGAGATTGTACAGACATTGAATGAGGAAGAGGCTGAACAGGAAGCTGAAAGATGTTTAGAGTGTGACAGCTTTTGCAGTACATGCGTAAGTGTTTGTCCAAACAAGGCATTATTCACTTATGAAACAGTCCCTTTTGCTAAAAAACTGCCTGTATTAAACAGCGGAGAAGAAGAAGAATTTAAAATTAAACAGAAGTATCAGGTTGCTGTCTTTACTTCGTTCTGTAATGAATGTGCCAACTGTACTGCTTTCTGCCCTTCTGCCGGTGATCCGTACTCTGATAAACCGCGCCTTTATAATAGTGCTGAAGAATTTCATGGACAGGAAAATAATGCATTTATGATTTTTGAAAACGATGGAATTTATTCTATCAAAGGTAAATTTGATGGCGATATATATGAACTTAAGGCTGAAGACGGTAAATTAAAGTGTTCCAATTTAAATTTTGATGTTCTAATTAATGAAGAAACATTCGAAATTGAAAGGCTGGATTCTGAGTGTAAAGATCAAATGTCACTGAAAAATTTTGCTTTAATGTATACTGTTCTTAAAGGTGTAACAAGCTCTATGCCGGAAATACCGTTTAACTGATCCTCTTTTAAAAAATTGTGAAATGTTATTTTGGATTTAATAGAGATAGCGATTTCAGAAACAATTTCTGTTCAGAATAAACAAACTGAATAGAATTCAGGTTCTTTTAACAAGGGCGGTTCTCTTCCGGGACCGCCACAAAATTATGCAAAACGGAACTTAATACAGCAGAGGTAAATATGAATATAAAAGTTTCTTATATAGGCGTTATTGACATAAAAAAAGTCCAAAGCGGCAGCACTGTTAATATCAAAGAAGGCAGTACTGTCTCTGAACTTTTAAACTTTTTAGATGTGAGAGAACAGCATAAGAAGTATCTTGTCTGCTTAGTTAATGATAAAAAGAAAAGATTAAACTATGTACTGAAGGAAAATGATCATTTAAGTCTGTTTTTACCTGTAGGAGGGGGATAATTGTAAATGGTTAGCTCTAATAGATAGTTCCGGGTTGTTTTTTTACAGACATATTTTTTGGATAATGCATAATTTGAAATAACCGTTAAAAATGTTAAATTTAATATACGGAGTTATATATGAGTAAGTTGCTGATAAAAAATGGTACGGTAGTAACACTCGGGAAAGAAAACAGGATTATACCTGAGGGCTATGTATTAATAAAAGACAATATAATCGAGGAATTCGGTTCCGGTGTTCCGGCTGTTGATCCTGATACTGAAGAAATCGATGCTTCCGGAAAACTTATCATGCCCGGTTTTATCAATCAGCATATGCATTTTTATTCTACTTTTGCCAGAGGACTCTGTCCAAAATTGCCGCCGCCGTCTAATTTTAGGGAGGTATTGGAAAAATTATGGTGGCCTCTTGACTATGCATTAAATAAAGAAGACGTTTACTACAGCACTCTTGTTGCGGCTATGAACGGGATTAAAAAGGGTGTAACAACTTTTTTCGACCATCATGAAAGCCAGCAGTACCAGAGCGGTTCACTTGATATAATTGAAGAAGCACTAAGAGAAACCGGTGTCAGAGGAAATCTGAGTCTGGGAGTTTCCGACCGTTACGGAAACGGGAAAGCAGGGATAGAAGAAAATATCAGGTTTGCCGAAAAAATAAGGAGATTGAACTCTGGAGGGGATGAACTGATTACTTCTAATTTCGGTTTCCATGCGATGTTTACTGTCGAGGATGAGTCCTTGCATAAAGCGGCAGAAGCGGCAAAAGATTTAAACTGCGGATTCCATGTTCATGTTGCGGAAGGTGAATTGGACAAACAGTTTAATCTTAAAAAATATGGAAAAACTCCTTTGCAGCGTTTGTTTGATTCAGGCTGTCTGGGAGGAAAAACCACTGCCGTACACTGTATATTTATAACTGATAAGGATATCGGATTGATCAAAGATTCAGGTACACCGGTTGTTCATATACCACAGTCAAACATGAATAACGGTGTAGGTGTGGCACCGGTTCTCGAAATATTGAAAAACAATATAACTGTAGGACTTGGTACTGACGGCATAAGCCCGGGTGTTCTTGATGATGTAAGAGCCGCAAATTTTGTTCATAAACTGAATAAAAAAGATCCGCGTGTATTTTTTGCCGAGTCATGTCAGCTTATCCTGGAGAATAACAGCAAAATCTCTTCAAGATTTTTATCCCGGAATATCGGAGAACTGAAAAAAGGCACATATGCCGATATCATAACTGTGGATTATGATCCCCCGACACCTTTGAATGAAGATACATTTTACGGACATTTCCTTTTCGGGATTTGCGAGGCTAAAGTCGACACTACCGTTGCAAACGGTAAGGTGTTGATGAAAAATGGAAAATTAACCCAGCTAGATGAACATGAAGTAAACGCCGAAAGCAGGAAACAGGCAGCTGATTTTTGGAAAAGATTTTAATTTTAAAAATTTTAAAAGCATATTGTACAATGTAGAAGGATGAAGAAATGAAAATTGTTGACTTTGTAAGTACAGGTTCTGTAGAGCAGGCCTCTACGGTTCTAAAACAGTTAGGAGCAAAAGGAATTCTGATGGCTGGAGGGACTGCCTTCCATTTTTTCAGCTCTGAAGACGAAAAGACGGCTGTAGTCCCGGACGATGAACAGCTTAAGTTTATTTCAGAAAATAACGGTTTTTTTGAAATAGGTTCTTTTGCTTCTATTTCCGACTTAAGGGAGTTTTCTAATCAGGGCTGGGTACTGGACAGGGTTGCAGAAGAATTTGCTACTCAGCAGATACGTAATATGTCTACTTTAGGAGGTAATATCTCACAGGTGTTTCCATGGTCGGACTTTCCGGTCGTACTCTTGGCACTGAGTGCAGAAATAAATGTTTTGGAAGAAAAAGAAAGCAGGGCCTATGAAGCTGTTGACTTTTTCAGACAGCAGCCTGGTAAGTTTTTAAAAAATGGGAAAATTGTGAAATCAGTTAAAATACCTGTACTAGAAAAGGGAGAAGGGTTCGGATATAAAAAAGAAAAAAGAACAAATGCAGCCTTCAGTACCTTGACTGTGGCTGTATATGTCAAATTGGAGAAAGGTTCAATAAAGGATATTAAAATAGTTTCAGGAGCGTCAATGGGAATGCCAAAACGCCTTGGTATTATAGAAAATGAGCTTAAAGGGAAAAAAGCGGATACCGGTATGCTGAAAGAGAAGGTAAAAGCGTTAGCCGGACAGTACTCATGGAAAGGTAAAGAGGGAACAACCAAAGAGTATGCCGGTTGTTTGGCTCAGACAAGAATTACTGATGCGATTGTTGAGGCTTTTAATGAAGCAGAGAGTGAGGTGGAATAAATGAAAAAAATCAGTTTTACATTGAATGGAGAGGAAAAAGAATTTGTCCTGGATTCTGCTGATGAAAAACTCCTGAACCTTCTAAGAAGATACGGATACAAAGGAACTAAATGGGGGTGCGGAGAAGGAGCCTGCGGTACATGTACTGTTATCCTGAACGGGAAAACTGTTTATTCCTGTATAACTTACGCATTTCTTGCCGAAGGCAGTGAAATATGGACTATTGAAGGTATGGGTACACGGAAAAATCCTCATCCTATCCAGAAGGCTTTAGTAAAAGAAGGTGCTGTCCAGTGTGGATACTGTATACCTGGAATGGTTCTTTCCGCAAAGGCTATGTTTGATAAAATACCATCACCTAATGATTTGGAAATAAGAGAGTATATGGACGGAAATTTGTGCAGGTGTACAGGTTATGAAAAAATATATACAGCTTTGAAAAAAGTTGCTGAATCTAATGCCGAAGGAGGTAAATAATGGAAAAGAAAAAAATGAACGTTGTAAATACCTCTGTAGAGAAAATTGATTCGTTATACCTGTCACAGGGGAAATCGTGTTATGTAGAGGACTTTATGCCGGATAATGCGCTCCATGTGAAAATGCTTTGGAGTCCTCATGCGCATGCCAGAATAAAATCTATTGATATTTCTGAGGCTGAAAATATGGACGGGGTACGCGGGGTGCTGTATTACGGCAATGTTCCGAGAATTCCCCATTGTACTGCCGGTCAGGGTTATCCTGAGCCTTCACCTTATGACACATATATGTTTGATACAAAAGTAAGGTATGTCGGAGATAGAGTTGCTGCTGTCGCTGCTGAAACCGAGGAAATTGCCGAAAAGGCGGTAAAAAAGATTAAAGTCGAATATGAGCTTCTGGAGCCGGTATTGTCGTTTGATGATGCTTTGAAGGAAAATGCTCCTGTAATTCACGATGAAGAAGAATCATTTGTCCCGATTCCGATTCCGTATGAACCAGAAAAAAATATAGCGGCAAGGGTCGGCATGGAAGCCGGAGATTTTAAGCAGGGCCTTAAAGATGCCGATTTTACTTTTGATGAAATGTTTGAGACAGGTTATGCTCAGCATACTCCAATGGAACCTTATGTTACTTTAGCTCAAATCGATAATTTTGGCAGAATTGTAATTACTACTAGCACACAGGTGCCTTTCCACTGCAGAAGAATTGTAGCCAACACTCTCGATATACCTGTCGGTAGGATCCGTGTTATTAAACCGAGAATTGGAGGTGGATTCGGATGTAAACAGGAAATGCTTATTGAAGATGTTGCTGCAATGTTTTCACTGAGGACAGACATGCCTGTCTTTTTCAGGTTTACAAGGGAGGAAATGTTCAAAACCGGGCGTACAAGGCATCCTATTAGGTTTAGAATGCAATACGGGGTTAAGAAAAACGGTGAAATTACTGCTTTGGGAATGGATGCAGTAAATAATACCGGAGCTTATGGAGGCCACGGACTTACTGTTATGAGCTGCTGTGGCAGTAAGGTCTTCCCTCTTTATCATGTTAATAATATACATTTTGATGCAAAGGCGATCTATACAAATCTCCCGGTAGGCGGCGCCTATAGGGGATTTGGCGCAACACAGGCATTTTTTGCTGTAGAGTCAATGATGGATGTAATGGCTGAAGCCATAGGAATGGATCCTGTGGAATTCAGAAAAATCAATCATATAAGAAGCGGTGAATCACATCCGGCTTTTGCCGCCCTTGGTGAAGGTAAGGACGGGACTCCAATGAGCATTGGAAGTAATGCGCTTGCAGAATGTATAGAAATTGGCGCTAAAGAGATCGGCTGGCATAGACGGACAGGGCATAAGGAAAAATCCGGAAGATACAGAAGGGGTATTGGAATGTGCTGCCTGATGCAGGGGTCTAGTGTTCCTGAAATTGACATGGGGGCCGCATCTATTAAGATGAACGAAGACGGCTCATTTAATGTGCATGTCGGAGCTACAGATCTGGGAACCGGCAGTGATACGGTAATGGCTCAGATAGCGGCAGAAGAACTTGAAACAACTGCAGATAAAATGATAGTCTATTCTTCAGACACTGATATGACCCCGTTTGATGTGGGAGCCTATGCTTCAAGTACAACATATCTGAGCGGAGAAGCCTGCAGAAAAACAGCAGCTAAAGTTAAACAGCAGATACTTAATACAGCCGCAGAAATGCTTAACAGCGATATTAATGAACTCGAAGCTATAGGTGCCTCAGTTGTTACAAAGGACGGTAAGGAAAAAGTAACATACAGTGAAATCTCTCATTATTCGTTATATGAAAACAACCAGTACCAGATAGCTGCTGTTGAATCACATATTACTCATAAATCGCCTCCGCCCTTTGCTGCACATTATATCGAAATTGAAGTCGATACTTATACCGGCGAGATAAAAGTTTTGAAATATGTGTCTGCAGTTGACTGCGGAACTGCCATTAATCCGGCACTTGCTGAAGGACAGGTGGAAGGAGCTGTCCTGAACGGGATCAGTTACGCTCTGACAGAGGAATATAGATTTTCAGAGAAGGGCAAAATGACAAATCCTTCACTGAAAACGTATAATATATTTTCCCTGAGGGATAAACCTGAAATGAAAACTATACTGGTTCCAAGTTATGAAGATACCGGGCCGTTCGGTGCGAAAAGCGTTTCTGAAATTTGTATCAATGGTGCTATGCCGGGTATAGCAAATGCTCTTTACAATGCAACTGGCGTAAGGGTTTACAAAGCACCTTTTACAAAAGAAAGGGTATGGAAGGCATTGCAGGAAAAAAAGTGTGATTTTTAAGGGTTTAAAACCCCCGAGAAATGAGAGGTAATATTCATGAAAGACACAAAATATAAACTTATAAGAAGCAGATTACTTATCCCCTTCAGCCAAAAAAGAGGTTTGTCTCAAATAATTCAGGATGGCTATGTATTTATAGGTGGCAGACTTATAAGAGAGGTAGGGAAATACAGTGACAGTATAGGTCAGCGGATTTTAAAAGAATACGGAGATGATCTCCATATTATAGGGAAGAAAAAAGGTGATACCGAAATACCATGTATAAATGGTGTTGTTATGCCTGGATTTGTCAAGGTTCATGGACATAATCATGAGCCGCCTCTGATAGGTATTGCTAAAGATGAACCTCTTGTCGACTGGCTCGATCATGCAGTTAATCCGTTCACGGGTTTTTTAAACGAGAAAAAAGATTATATACAAAATGAATTCGGCCTTAGCGGCGGATATATAACGTTTATAAAAGCTTTGCTTGACGATATCCACTACGGTATAACTTCCGCAATGAATCACCAGTGCAACTTTGCAAAATATATTGTAGGTGATGTTGTAAAGGCAGGACAGGAGGCCGGAACTAAACTTATAGTTGCTGTAGGCAGCCAGGACAGAAATTATGACAGGCGCATTTTAGATACACCGGAAATAGCAGTAGACAGGTTGGAGAGTTATAACCGGGAGTTCGGAAGTATAGAAAATATACAGATTGTACCCGGCCCTGACCAGGTTTTTTCTAACAGTGACAGTATTATTAAAGCACAGAAGGAATGGGCCGACAAAAACGGTACTGTTTTTCATATGCACAGTTCGGAAGAACCGAGAACTACAGCCTGGTTCACTGAACAGTATGGATGCACTCCGGTTGAATATTTAAATAAAGCCGGAATTCTGGATGAAAGCGTTATCCTGGCACACCAGGTCAATACTACAGAAAATGATATGAAAATACTGAAGGAAACCGGAACTAATATAGTGCATAACCCACTGGCAAATACCATACTCGGGTCCGGTATGCCGAAAGTAGTGGAAATGATTAACAGAGGTATTCCTGTAGCTATTTCAACGGACGGCTCAGGCAGTGCCGATAATCAGAATATACTTTCCGCAGCAAGACTTGCGTCACAGTACCAGAAAGCTGCATTGAAAGATGCCAGAGTTATGAAAGCGCAGGACGTGCTCGAAAGAATAACAGTAAAAGCTGCGAAGATGCTCAGACTTAATACTGGTTCCTTAGAGAAGGGTAAAGATGGGGACCTGGTCCTTATCGATCTTAATAAAAATAATATGGTCCCGACACGTGCTGACAATGTAATGGAAACTTTAGTCTGGTGTACAGATGGAAGTGAAGTCAGATGGGTAATAGGCAATGGAAAAATTCTTAAAGATGATTATGAAATAAAACATCTTGATGTTAAAAAAATCAAAGCCGACATTTTTAAACTTTCGGAAATGATGATGGAATATAAAGAGGGTTATAAAGAAGTAAGTGAAACCGGAGCCAGATCAAAGAAATAAAACAAAACTTTGATGTGTGCCCCCGTTGTTATTTTGGGTAACCTGGACAGGATATAAAAAACAATACAAAATATAGTTTTAGAGAATTATGGCTGGATGTATTAGTTAATGGTTAAAATGTTATTTAATGCCGTTGACTTGGTACATTTAAGTTCATTATTTATGTTTCGGTATTTTACAGTCTAAATTCTAAAGACTCCAAATATAAACTAATATGAGGTATCAAAAGTGATAAGCTGCATAGTAAACAATAAAACAGTTGAAACAGGGGTTAATCCCGGCATATCCGTTCTTGAGTTTGTCAGAGAGGAATTAAACCTTACGGGAACAAAGGAAGGATGCAAAGAAGGTGAATGCGGAGCATGTACGGTACTTGTTGGAGAACTGCATGAAAACGGTACTGTGAAATATAAGGCCTGTGCATCGTGTCTGCTTCCGTTGGGTGAAATCGACGGCAGGCATATTGTAACGGTCGAAGGGTTGGATTCTTCTCTTTTAAGGCCTGTTCAGAAAGCTGTTTTCAACAACAATGCTTCTCAGTGTGGTTTTTGTACACCGGGAATTGTACTGTCATTAACAGGGTTTCTGCTTACAAGTGAAAGTTTCGGTTTTAATGATGCATTAGATGCTCTTGACGGTAACATATGCCGCTGTACCGGCTATGCTTCAATAAGAAAAGCGGCGGAAGAACTTTCAATTATTTTTAAGGATAAGAAAGGTTCTGTTGAGAAAGAGAACAGGGTAGAACAACTGATAGACTGGGAAGTTTTACCTGAATATTTTAGAAGTATCGGCGGCAGGTTGGAAAATATGATTTACAGCCCGTCGAATATTTCTATGTTCAACGAAAACAAAGTGCTTATCGCCGGCGGGACTGATCTGCTTGTACAGAAACCTGAAGGACTGCTTGCCGAAGATCTGGTCTTTGCATCTAAATTGGACAGCATAGAACTTAAACAAATTAAGGAAGCCAATGAGTATTTACATATCGGCGGAGCTGTAACAGTTGAGCAGTTAAGAAAGTCCGAGATTATTCATAAATATTTTCCGTCTCTGGAAAATGATCTGCTTTTGGTTTCTTCAACTGTTATGAGGAACTGTGCTACGGTTGCCGGAAATATAGTAAATGCTTCACCGATAGGTGATATAACAATTATCCTCCTTGCATTAAATACGCGCCTGATCTTACGGAAAGATCATTCAAGGAGGGAGGTGATGCTGGATAAATTTTATAAAGGATATAAACTTATGGATATCGGCGGCGGTGAAATAATTGAAAAAATTGTTATTCCTCTCCCTGATGAAACAAGTTTGTTTAATTTTGAGAAAGTATCAAACAGGAAGTACCTGGATATAGCTTCATGTAATTCGGCTGTAAGTATAAAAACAGATAACAAAACTGTTCAGGAAATCACCGTTTCTGTTGGAGGTGTTGCTCCTGTGCCTCTTTTACAGAACGAAGTCGGCAAATTTCTTAAAGGTAAAAACATTTCAACTGAAAATTTAATTGAAGCCGGAAAAATCTTAACCTCGAAAATCAGTCCTATAGACGATATTAGAGGAACGGCTGAATATAAAAAGCTGTTAACCAGGCAGCTTCTATACTCCCATTTTGTTAAACTTTTTCCCGATAAGATAAAATATGAGGAGGTGGCCGGATGAAAAATTCAGATATGTTAATGCATATAAAAGGAAAGTCTGTATTTATAGATGATATAAGAGATATCGCTAATATACATCATGGTGTAATATTTACCTCTCCAGTACCTAAAGGAATAATCAAAAAGCTCGATGTAAAAAAAGCAGAACAGGCTGATGGCGTAGCTGCTGTATTTACTTATAAGGATGTTCCGGGTGAGAACCAGATAGGGCATATTATCCAGGATCAGCCTTTGCTCGCGGAAGACAGTGTTAACTTTGTAGGAGATCCCATTGCGCTTGTAGTTGCCGAAACAAGGCGTCAAGCTGATAACGCACTGAAACTGATAGAAATTGAAATAGAGGAGCTGGAGCCTGTTTCTGATCCCCGTGAAGCTTACGGAAAAGGTGAACTGCTGGTCCCGCCGCGTTTAATGTGTTTTGGTGAAACGGATGAAGTATGGGACAAGTGTGAAACAATTGTTGAAGGAACTGCCGAGTCAGGAGCGCAGGAACATTTTTATCTTGAGACACAGGGCGCACTTTCACTGCCTATTGAAGACGGCAAGGTTAAAGTATTTGCAAGCAGTCAGGCTCCCGGCGGGTTTCAGCATACAATAGCTGAGGTTTTGGGGGTGCCGATGCATCTTGTAGAAATAGATATTAAAAGGCTCGGAGGCGCTTTCGGCGGTAAAGAATCATGTGCGACATGGGCTGCACTTTCCGCAATGGCGGCAAAAATACTGGACGTACCCGTGAAAGTCGTGCTTAATCGTAAAGAGGATATTCAGAATTCTCCCAAACGGCATCCTTATATAACTGATTATAAACTTGGCCTTGATAGTGAGGGAAAAATTTTAGCTTACGAAGTAATGCTGTATCAGAATTCGGGTGCTTACGCGGATATATCGCTCCCGGTTCTTGAAAGGAGTTTCCTTCATGCTGTAAGTTCTTATAAGATACCTAATGCCAAAATAAGAACCGCTGCCTGCAGGACCAATATTGTACCGAACGGGGCTTTCAGGGGATTCGGTGTCCCGCAGTCTGTATTCGCTATTGAATCTGCAATTTTTAAAGCTGCTGAAGTATTGGGCCTGCATCCGTCAGAACTTCAGAAAAAGAATCTAATCCATGAAGCAGATCCTTTCCCGTACGGGATGGCCGCTGAAAACTGCAACGCCGAAAAATGCTGGAATTCTCTTGACAGCAAATACAACATTGAAAACCGGATAGAATATGTAAAAGAATATAATGAGAAGAATGTACTGACAAAGAAAGGTATTGCTGTCCAGCCGGTCTGCTTTGGAGTTTCGTTTACACAGACAGCGTTGAATCAGGCCGGTGCTTTAGTGCATATTTATACGGACGGCAGTTTAAGTGTAAGTACCGGAGCAGTTGAAATGGGGCAGGGAGTAAATTTGAAAATTGCCCAGATTGCGGCTGAAGAACTGTCTGTGGATCTGAAAAGAATAAAAGTTGAAACTACAAATACTACCAGAGTCGCAAACGCATCACCCACTGCGGCAAGTACCGGTGCGGATTTGAACGGTATGGCCGCAAAAATGGCATGTTCCGAATTGTTGAAAAGGCTTAAAAAAGTTGCGGCAGAAATTTTTTCCGTTAAAAGGGAGAAGATTGAAATTAGAGATGAGACAGTATATGCCGGAGGCAGGGAAACAGATATTACCTGGGAAAAACTTGTAAATACTGCTTACTGGGAGAAGACAGACCTCTCGTGCCATGCATTCTATGCGACTCCATTGTTGAAATTTGACAGAGATAAAGAATGGGGAAGGCCGTTTGCCTACCATGCATACGGTACCTCCCTGATAGAAGTAACCCTTGACTGTATTAAAGGGACTTATAAAATAGATTCGGTAGATTTGGTCCATGATGTAGGGAACTCTATAAATGAAGAATTGGACGAAGGGCAGATTGAAGGAGCTGTAGTTCAGGCCCTGGGATGGTCAACTATAGAAAATATGGTATTTGATGAAAAAGGTAATATGCTGACTTCCACCAACTCATATAAAGTACCTGACATAAAATTTCTTCCTGAAAAGTTCAATGTCCATTTTCTTGAAAATGCACCGAACCCTTATGCTGTAAGTAATTCCAAAGCAGTTGGCGAACCACCTTTGATCCACGGCTGCGGAGCATATTTTGCCATATTGAATGCTTTAACTGCCGTCAGAAAGGACAAAGAAATGCCGTCTCTGCCGCTTACCCCTGAAAAGGCTTTTATGTATATTTATGAGAAAGAATAATTAATGTTTTTTGTATTGCTTGTTTTAGGCTGTTTTGGAGGTTTTCTTTCGGGCATGCTCGGTTTGGGCGGTGCTGTAGTGATGATTCCTTTCATGCTGTTTATCCCTCCTCTCTTAGGTTTTCCGGAACTGACAATGAAAACTGTAGCCGGTCTATCTATGATTCAGGTGCTCGCTGCCTCTACTTCAGGGATGGTCATTCACAAAAAGAATAAGTTCATAGATAAGGAAGCATTCCTTAATATAGGTATTCCAATGGCTGTTTTTGCATATCTCGGCGGACACTTTTCCAGGTATCTTGATGACCTTTTTATAACAGTCCTCTTTGGGCTTATAGTGATTATTGCGTTTTTAATGCTGCTTTTCCATAAAGAAAAAGGAGATACTGTGGATTCAGTGGAAGGCTACCAAAGAGAATATGACAGGCTTTCTGCCGCAATAGTCGGTGTTGTTATCGGTTCGTTTTCCGGTATAGTCGGAGCAGGCGGTGGTTTTATCCTGGTACCAATAATGATCATTATACTGAAAATACCGATCAGGCTTACCATTGGGACAAGCCTGTCCATAGTTTTCCTGGGAGCTATTATGGGGGCTGCAGGGAAGATTATTTCTATGCAGGTAAACTATCCGTTGGCACTTGCTATAGTGATTTCCTCTATTCCCTCGGCTGTAATCGGTGCAAAAGTCAGTAAAAAGCTCCCGAGAAAAATCCTGAAATATCTGCTGCTTATTGTGATATTTGTTTCAATGCTTCAGGTATGGTTTAAGATTCTGAATGCTGTTTACGGATAATTCACAATAATGGTTAATCGTATGATTGTTGATTTCTGATATGTTCTTTTTGAAGCTCTTCCGGCCTTTTAATTGTTTTGCAGGAGCTTCTAAGGTTTAGCAAGATCAACAATAAATTTTCGATAAATTTTATTTTACAAAACCCAATCTAAAAGTAGGAGTAAGCAATGAAGAAAACATCATTAACAATTATGACTGTTGCGGTTATTCTGTTTGGAGCAACTTTAAGTTCTCTCGCAGGGGCTGCTGAAAAGAGTAATAAGTCTCAAACCACTTGTCCGGTAATGGGCGGAAAAATCAATAAAAATCTGTATGCCGATGTGAAGGATCCAGAGACCGGTAAAACTGTGCGAATTTATGTATGCTGTCAGGGCTGTCTTGCTAAAATAAAGAATAATCCTGAAAAATATATTAAAAAACTGGAAAAAGATGGTGTAAAACCGGAAACTGTCGGTGCTGCGGATAAGAAGCGGGCTGCACAACTTTGTTCACAGACTGAACAGGATACTGCGGCGTCAAAAGCTGACTGCACTAAGTCAGATGCTAAGAAAAATTGCTGTAAAGGTAGACAATCCGCAAATTGCAATATGTGCCGGAAAAAATAAAAAAAAATATAATATAAGCTTGTGAGCCTTGCCATAATTGCATGCATTATTTCCTGAGAGTCAGTGACTGTTGAAAAGAATACCGGGGATGAAGTGTTTGCTGGTACCATAAATCATAATGGTGTCATTAAAGCAAAAACAACAAGGATAGGAGAGAATACAACTTTAAGCAGCCGGAATATTGCGGGTATTTTTAAACCAATTCCCGAAGATTTTCAATTGTTATTTCAGCTTTAGGGTCAATAGCAAAATTTTCAGAAATAAGTATAAACAGTTTTTCCAGTTTTTGCTGAAATTAACATTTCAAAAAATCAGAGAATCGTTCGGAATAGAAACACAATGCCTGCTTATATCATTGAGTGTGAGGGGGCTTAAGCCGCGATATGTCAAAGTAGGCTAAAATAGAAATGGGCAGTAATAAATATGGCGGAGAGGGCGGGATTCGAACCCGCGGAACCCTGTTTCGGATTCGGCAGTTTAGCAAACTGCTACTTTCGGCCTCTCAGTCACCTCTCCTTAAACCGAAATACAGTCAAATATTATAATTCAGTTTTTTCAAAGGTCAAAGTTAAATAAGAATAATATTGTATTTTTTTATAAAATAAATTTACCGGCCATATTATTAAATAAAAACTTTTAAAACAGAGAAAAAAATGTATATTAAAGCTTTTGATTTTATTTCAAATTAAATTTTAAACTCAATGCTCTTGAACTAAGCGGTTGGAGTATTGCCTTTTACTGTTATGCGCTATGCAAAGGTAGAAGGCATAATCGAATCTAATACTTTGCCTGTCAGTCAAGTCATTTAACCTGACTGAACCGGCGCTCCGGTAATTCCGGAATCATCTTCCGGCTGGCCACTTAATTCAGTGAGAATGACAAGTAAATAAAAATACTATAACGTAAAAAGGTAAAGATTTATGAAAGAAGATGACTTATTTACTGAAAATTTAGGCTTACACAAGGATCAGCTTAAGGAAACTTTTTTTGAACATTTAGAATATACCCTGGTCAAAGATAAAAAGTCTGTTACTACTGAAGATACCTATAAAGCCCTTGCTATGGCTGTAAGAGATAAATTGGTACATAATTATCTCAGAACAAAAAATGAATATGAAAAAAAGAGTGCTAAAAAAGTATATTATCTCTCAATGGAGTTTCTAGTCGGGAGACTGCTTGGAAATACACTTATGAATTTGTTTGAGTACAGGAAAAGTTCAGAAATACTGGAAGAACTTGGATATGACCTTGATATGATCAGAAACCTTGAACCAGATATGGGGCTGGGTAACGGCGGTTTAGGACGGCTTGCAGCCTGTTTCCTTGACTCAATGGCTACTCTGCAGTTACCTGCTTTCGGTTATACAATCAGATATGAACACGGAATATTTAAACAGAAGTTTGTTGACGGATATCAGTATGAGGAATCCGATAACTGGCTTGAACATGGTAATCCGTGGGAAATTAAAAGACCGGAATTTACTTATCCAATCAAATTCAACGGGCGCCTTGTAAAAAATAAGGATGAGAACAGCAAACGTAAATATGACTGGGTGGAAGCTGATGAAGTAGATGCTGTGGCATGTGATATTCTTGTACCCGGGTATATGAATAATACGGTCAACTATTTGAGGCTTTGGAAGGCAAGCTCTACAGAACCGTTTGATTTTAACTTCTTTAACAGCGGGGATTATGTAAAAGCTGTCCTTCAGAAAAATAAAGCGGAAAATATATCCAAGGTCCTTTATCCAAACGATAATTATAAAAAAGGAAAGATATTAAGGTTGAAACAGGAGTATTTCCTTGTTTCGGCTTCACTGCAGGACATTATCAGGCAGTATAAAAAAGATTACGGTGATATGTCCAGGTTTGATGAAAAGACTGCTATTCAGCTTAACGATACACATCCCGCACTTGCTATACCTGAGTTAATGAGAATACTCGTGGACCATGAAGAAATTCCATGGGAAAAGGCATGGGATATAACTGTAAAAACTTTCGGTTACACAAATCATACTATACTTCCTGAAGCACTTGAGACCTGGTCTCTCGGGCTGCTGCAGCAGATCCTTCCCAGGCATATGCAGATAATATATGATATCAATCAGGAGTTCCTTGATAAGGTTTCTGAGAAATATCCGAAAAGTATTGATAAGCTTCGCAGTATGTCTATTATAAGTGAAGGACAGGTAAAAAATGTCAGAATGTCTCATCTTGCCATTATTGGAAGCCATTCAGTAAATGGAGTAGCTGCACTGCATACAGAGATTGTAAAGAATGATATCTTTAAAGATTTTTATGAAATGATGCCTGAACGTTTTAACAATAAAACTAACGGTGTAACCCCGCGAAGATGGATAAAAGAAGCCAATCTCGAGCTTTTTAGATTGATAGCAAGTAAAATCGGATATGACTATATTAAAGATCTTGACCAGATCAAAAAGATAGAAGAATTTATAGAAGATGAAGAATTTATAAATAAATGGGCACAAACAAAACTTAAAAATAAGAGAAAGCTCAAAAAGTATGTTCTAAAAAAATATGATGTGGAACTCGATGAAAATTCTCTGTTTGATATTCAGGTTAAAAGAGTTCATGAATACAAGCGTCAGCTAATGAATGCGCTTCATATTATTACTCTCTATAACAGGATAAAAGCTTCACCGGAAAAAGATATTACACCGAGAACCGTCATTTTTTCCGGTAAAGCCGCGCCAGGGTATTACACTGCAAAACTTATAATAAAATTGATTAATTCAATAGCGGACAAGGTGAACAATGATCCTGAAGTTAATGATAAACTTAAGGTTATATACATTGAGAATTATTCTGTTTCCCTTGCTGAGCTGATTATTCCGGCAGCCGACCTTTCAGAACAGATATCTACTGCCGGATATGAAGCTTCAGGCACAGGCAATATGAAATTCGCGCTGAACGGTGCTCTGACTATCGGAACTATGGACGGAGCCAACGTTGAGATGGCAGACCATATAGGAAAAGAGCATATGTTTATATTCGGGCTTACAGATAAAGAAGTAAGGGATATGAAGAGCGATTATGATCCTAAAGAATACTATAAAAATAATAAGGAACTTAAAAAAGCCCTCGATATGATAAGGGAAGGGTATTTTAACAAAGACAATAAAAACCTGTTTGAGCCGATTTATAATTCTCTGGTAAAGGACGGTGATAACTTTATGCTCCTGGCAGACTATGAGGACTATGTTAAAACTCAGGATAAAGTTGCTGAAGAGTTTAAGAATAGGAAAAAGTGGACTAAGGAAACTATTATAAATTCTGCACGAATGGGATTTTTCTCCAGTGACAGAACTATAACAGAATATGCAGAGGATATATGGGACGTCAAACCTGTAGAAGTTCCTGCAGACTGATTCGTTTCGAAATATAATTTTTAGCTTAGGCTGTCAAATCTTTTTTAGATGCTGACAGCCTTTTTGTTTTTTTAAAAATTAATTGATATACACTTCAGGCTTGTGAAGTATTAAGGATAACATAATTTACGGCAGTCCCTGACCGGTAAATATTCATTTAATACCTGTCAACTTAATAATGAAAGTTTTAGTTTGTTTTTGAACAAGAACTAAATATTTATTTAACACGGATTTTGCTGTTAAACTGTGCTATCAGCCCCCCTGCTCATATCTGTGATATATCAATATCGTTATCCAGTTACCAAATCCCGATTATTTTCCACCAGACCATTCCGATTCCGAACCAAATAGCCATATTTATTATGTTGAAAATTAAACCGTAGCGCCACCAGTCACCAAGTTTTATATATTTTGACCCCATATAAATTGGGGCTGCACTGCTTGCGTAATGAGTCAAACCCGCAAAAAGGTTGCTTGCAAAGCCTAAAGCCAAAGCCATTAATAGCGGAGGCACGCTCATTGAAATACCCAATGCTAAGAATGTTGTATAGAAGGCAGCAACATGAGCTGTCTGGCTTGCAAATATATAGTGAATATAGGTATAGATCAGGATCAATACGAAAAATATTGTTAACCAGGAAAGATTTCCTATATAATGATGAATGTTGCTGCTGAGCCAGTTCATAAATCCGAGCCTGTCAAGGTTATCTGCCATCATCAGCAAAATAGCAAACCATACGAACGTATCCCAGGCTGCTTTTTCATTAATTATATCTTCCCACTGGAGTACTGCAGTTGCTAATAGAAGCGCTAATCCGAGGAGAGCAACCGAGGTATCCTGCAGATTTAGTCTCGGGCCGAATACCCACAGTATAAGGAGAAGGATAAAAACAAATAAAACGATATACTCGTTTTTTTTCATTCTACCCATATCGATTAAATTTTGTGTTCCAAACCCGGCTGCATTTTCCATTTTTTTTATTTCGGGTGGATAAATTTTGTAAAGTATTAACGGTATTAAAATAAGAGAAATAATGCCGGGAACTGCTGCTGCTATAAACCATGTATTCCAAGTAATATGTACATCGAGGGACTGTGCAAGTTTTGCCGCAAGCGGATTGGCAGCCATAGCAGTCAGAAACATAGATGATATTACTATATCGCATTGATATTGGCACAATAATAGGAAACGACCAACTTTTTTTTCTGTTCCGTCTTCAGGCCTGGAACCGCAGCACATACATAAAGATTTTAAAATCGGATAAATTATACCGCCGTTTCTGGCTGTATTACTGGGCATAGACGGGGCAAGCACAAGGTCGGATAAAGCTACCCCGTAAGATAAAGTTAAAGTCCGTTTACCTAAAAACTTTATAAAAATATATGATATTCTTTTACCCAGGCCGGTCTTGACTATAGCCCTGGATATAAAAAAAGCACAGAGTATTAGCCAGATTGAACCGTTTGCGAAACCGCTTAAAGCGTATTCAAGGTTTTTAACTGGGGCAGGATCAAGAAATTTGAATATACAAAGTAAAGAGAGTAGAACAATAGTTAAGGCACTCGTCGGAAGCACTTGAAAAAGAATGCCGATGATTGTACATATAAAAACAATAAAAAGATGCCAGGCTCTCACAGGCAGCCCTGCGGGAGAAAAAAACAGCCATAATAGTAGGCCGAATATAACAATTACAAAAAATTTAGTATAATAGACGTTTTTATAGTTTAAGTTCCATGCAGATACAAGTTTGCTCATTTTATACCGCCCCCTTTTAAATTAAGTAAACTCCATATTTTTATTTAATGATAAAAAAATCAAAAAACCTACTATTGTTATATACACAAGCGCATGCGGCTTTTTTTAATCCGGCGTAGTACCGCAATAGCGAAAACGAAGACGGAATGGTTTTTGTCCTTCGTAACTGAACTTGGTCATACATTTTATTTTTCGACCTTATCATTCGATACAGGTAATACCGTATGGTGTGATGGATAAATAAACCTAAACGTTTTGGCTATAGAACAAATATTTCTTAATTTCCTGGCCAAATATATCGGGACGATCCAGGACTTTAATTCCATTATTGTTCCAGACCTTAATTTTATCAGCGGCTGTTCCTTTCCCGCCGTCAATTATAGCCCCGGCATGTCCCATCCTTTTCCCGCGGGGGGCTGTCTTTCCCGCAATAAAACCAAAGACCGGTTTGGAAACTTTTTCCTTTATATATTCGGCTGCCTGTTCTTCCTGAGTACCGCCGATTTCTCCGATTATAGCTATTGCATCTGTCTGTTCGTCTTTTTCAAACATTTCGAGAAGGTCAATATAACCGGTCCCTGATATGGAGTCTCCACCTATGCCGATAACAGTACTCTGCCCTAATCCTGCTTCGGTAATACTTTGTGCTACTTCATACGTTAAAGTACCGCTTCTGCTTATTATACCTATATTACCCTTTTTATGAATAACTGCAGGCATAATGCCGACTTTGCATTTTCCAGGGCTTATCAGGCCCGGACAGTTACCGCCTAAAAGTCGTATGTCTGAGCCTTTTATATAGCTGCATATTTTCAGCATATCTAAAACAGGTATTCCTTCTGTAATACAAACGATCAGTTTAACTCCTGCATCAATGGATTCATATATTGCATCTGCCGCAAATAAAGCGGGAACATATATTATAGAAGTATTTATTTCCACTTCAGATATGGCGTCTTTGACTGAATCAAATACAGGTACACCGTGGACTTTCCGGCCGCCTTTACCCGGGGTGATCCCGGCTGTAATATTAGTGCCGTATTCCTGCATTGCCATTGTATGGAAAAAGCCGTCTCTTCCTGTAATCCCCTGAACTGTAAGCTTTGTTGATTCATCTATTAAAATACTCATAATACATTTACCTGTTTAACTTTTTTTTTTAAAACTACTTTTACCGCATCTTCAAGCCTGGAAAATACCGTAAAATTATTTTCTTTTAATATATTCAATGCAGCCTTTTCATTATTGCCTGTAAGTCTAATTACTACCGGTACATTTATATCTATTGATTTATAAGCCTGCATCAGTCCTTTTGCTATATCATCGCAGCGTGTAATGCCGCCGAAAATATTTATCAGTATGCTCTTGATTTTTCTGTTTCTTAATATGAGCTCAAAAGCTTTTACTATTTTGCCGGGGTTGGAACTGCCCCCTACATCCAGAAAGTTTGCAGGATTACCACCGAAAAGTTTAATTATGTCCATTGTAGCCATTGCGAGACCGGCACCATTAACAATGCACCCGATATCTCCGTCAAGTTTAATAAAGCTCAGGCCATGTTCCTTTGCTTCTACTTCATCAGCATCTTCTTCTTTAAGATCAATCATTTCAGCTGTATATTTATGCCTTTCCAGTGCATTATCATCAAAGTTAATTTTTGAATCCAGTGCAATAATATTATTATTCGAGCTGAGAACCAACGGGTTGATCTCGGCAAGTGAGCAGTCTTCTGATACAAACAAATTATACATATTGCTTAATATATGTATAACTTTCTTACGTAATTCTTTTTCATCAAATAAAGCGGAGGCCAGTCTTCTTAACTGAAAGCTCTTAATTCCTAATACCGGGTCAATATATACTTTTTGTATCTTTTCAGGAGCGGTTAAGGCGACTTCTTCAATATCAATACCACCTTCACGGCTGACCATAAACACAATTTTTTGTGTATTTCTGTCCACTGTCAGGCCTATGTAGTACTCTTTTTGGATATTAACAGCTTCTACGATCATTAACTTCGATACTTTGATTCCCTTGATTTCCATGCCAAGAATCTGTTTTGCTGCTGTAAATGCTTCGAGAGGGGCATTTGCAAATTTTATACCGCCTGCCTTGCCTCGACCGCCGACATGAACCTGGGCTTTTACAGCAACTTTTCCTCCTATTTTTTCAGCTCCTTTTTCAGCCTGTTCAGGAGTTGTTGCCAGATACGATACAGGAGAAGATATACCGTACCGGCTTATAATGTCTTTTGCCTGATATTCATGAATTTTCATAACACCCCAAATCCTTACTTGGTAATTCTTTTTATATATAATGTCATTAAATTAAGACAAAATTATTGATTTTATTTTGCTTACGGGACCATCTGTCTTCGCTGCTAAGCCAGGACACATCAACCATAGTACAGCTCCTGAAGCACGCCGGCTGATGATTTCGAAAGCATAATATTTTAATTTTGGAACTTTGAGTTTACATTATTTAAATGAATTATATGCAGTAATTTAAATTCTTTCAATAATTTTACTGTTTTTTTAAAAGTTATATTTGTATACTTAATGGAAAAGGTTAAAAAGAATGTTTACAATTGCTCAGATAACAGATTCTCATATACTACCTTCAGGAGAATTACTGCGCGGAATTGATGCCCGCAAAAGGTTTAAAAAAACTATAGCGGAAATTAATAAATATAAGCCTGATATTCTTACTGTTACAGGTGATATAGCGGGTATTACTGGAACTGAAGAAATTTATAATTGGGTAAATTCCGTTATAAAAGATACAGTTACAAAATATAGATTTTTTATCCCCGGGAACCACGATAATACTCTGCTGATGAAGGAAAACCTGGTTTTAGACCTGCCGTTGAATGATGGAGAGTTATATTATAGTTTTGATACTGAATATTATAAACTTGTTTTTCTTGATTCTTCTACACAATACTTATCTATGCAGCAGCTTGATTGGCTCTGCGAAATAAATAGAACTTCTGAAAAAAACATAATGCTGTTTGTCCATCATCCTTTAGATTACTGCGGATGCAGATTTATGGATAGAAAATATCCGCTGAAAAATATACCTGAAGTAAAGAAATATATATTGAGCTGTAATAAAATTAAATATATCTTTACGGGGCACTACCATACTGAAAAGAAAATAAAAATCGGCGGTGCTGTTCATTACATTACTCCTTCTACGGTATTTCAGATTTATCAGAAACCGTATAACTGTGTTATGGATAAAACTAATTTCGGCTGGAGGATTATAGAAATAAAAGACAGTAATAACATAAAAACGAAGGTAAATTATTTAAAAGAAGAGGTGTTGAATGAAAAAGAAAGCTGAAGAGTTGGTTGACCTGATTTATAAAAGCCCGACCAGTTTCCATGCTGTGGAAACATGCAGGAGTATTTTGCTGTCCAGTGGCTTTGAAGAAATTAACATTGAAGATTCATGGAGCTTAGATAAAGGCGGCAGGTACTTTACTGTTCAGAACGGATCTTCGCTTTTTGCCTTTCGTATTGGGAAAAAACTTGCAGATGCAAGGTTTAAGATTGTAGGCTGTCATACTGATTCACCAGGGCTTAAAGTTAAACCTAATCCCGAAATGCTGAGTTGCGGTTATTTAAAGATTAATACTGAGATATACGGTGGCGCTGTTTTAAATACCTGGTTTGACAGACCACTTTCTCTTGCCGGCCGGGTTTATATAAAAAACAAGAAAAAGCTGGCTCCACTGTGCAGGCTTGTAAATATAAACAAACCGGTCGCTGTTCTTCCAAACCTTGCAATGCACATGAACAGAGAAGTAAACAAAGGTGTAGCTATTGATAATCAGAAAGATATATTGCCGGTCATCAGGACTGTAGAAGCTGATTTTGAAAAGGATAATTTTTTACTTAAGCTTATAGCAGAAAGACTGAGTGTTGAGGTCGATGATATTATCGATTTCGAACTCTACTTTTATGAATATGAAAAAGGTAGAGTTATCGGCCTGGAAGAAGAATTTATTTCTTCAGGGAGAATTGATGACCTTGAGGCGGTTTTTGCCGGCCTTGACGGTATTGTTAATTCCGCAGAGTGTGAGGATTCTGTGAATTTACTGGCCTGTTTTGACAATGAAGAGGTTGGGAGTAGCTCTAAACAGGGGGCAGATTCTCAGCTGCTTTCGCACTTGATGGAAAGAATCGTATTTGCTGTTTCCGGTGAAGCTTCTAATGCGAGAGAAAATTTTCTGAGAGCCATACCTAAATCTTTTATTATATCTGTTGACGGTGCACATTCTGTACATCCTAATAAACCCGAAAAGAGCGATCCGCTGAACAGGCCTGTAATTAATTCGGGGCCTGTAATAAAAATCAGCGCAAACCAGAAATATACCTCCGATGCAGATTCAATTTCAGTTTATAAATGTCTTTCTGAAATAGCCGGCGTACCTTATCAGATTTTTGTAAATCACTCAAATGAAAAAGGCGGTTCTACCATTGGGCCGATAAACAGTACACATCTGGAAATGAAAGCGATAGATGTAGGAGCACCAATGTTCGCAATGCATTCAATAAGAGAAATGTGCGGGGTTAAGGACCACAGTGAGCTTATAAAATTAATAACAAGCTTTTATGAATCAGAGTTATAATAAAATAATATATTTTTTTATAATCTTCCTGTGTACGTCAGGGTATGCCGGACGTATTGATTTGGGAGAGCGAATAAATTTACCTCAGATAGGTATGTCATTTGAATTCTTTGAAGATATGAAGGATAGTCCGGCTGCTATTCCCGATATTTATAAAACAAAAAAATCCGGCCGAAATGTTTATAAATCTTTAGGAATATGGAAATATAAACAGTTCGCAGGGAGGTGGAGCAATGAATTTTCCGTTATAACTGCAGCTGTTATGCATACTCCATTACCAGCAAATGACAGTTTATTAACTGTTGACAAGGCTAAGAGAAGATATAATAAGAGAAGTTCCACTGTTAACTGGAAAGAATCTTCTGTTAAGAAATGGCTGAATTTATATTTTGGTTTAAAAAAAATAAAAAAGCTTATTGAGTTTGATATTACCAAAACAGACTTGGGTGTTCTGTATTATTCTGAGGATAAGAGCTTTAGATATTTTACAGGGGTAATAAAAGAAAGAAGTAGGTTAAAACGGAATGTGGCTCTATGCTTTAAGACAGTTAAGGATATCAGTAAAAAAAAAGCCGCAAAATATGTATTTGATTCTATGAATTCAATTAGATATATAAAAATAGAAAGTGATAATGCCGCTAATATAGTTTTCTTCAATAAGGAAGCCCGACTGGGCTTTAAAAAAGACAGCTCATTAAAAAAAATACTGATCATATCAAATATAAGAAATTTTGAGAACTGGAAACTAATAGTATCTGAAGATTATTATATCTTGACTGACTGTAAACTGGATAGAAAAGAAAAAAACTTCCTGCTGAACGTTGCTGAAACACTCGAAAAAAGTAAAATTATCTATGAAAAATTTTATGAAGAGCAGAGGAGCTGCAGGGATAAATTTACTGTCAGAATATTTAAAAGCAGAGATGGTTATTCACGTTACTTAGGTAAAGATATGGAATGGTCTGGAGGTGTCTGGATTGCTTCAAAAAGAGAACTCGTCCTTACTAAATCGGATTACACACGATCTGAAAAAGAAAGATTTATGAGAGTCCTGAGGCATGAAGGGTTCCATCAGTATATTTATTATGCCCTCGGTGAACTCCGTTCTGCTGCCTGGTTTAATGAAGGGAATGCTGTGTTCTTTGAAAACTGTGAACTTTTCGGAAGTAAAATATATATTAAGCCATCAAAAAATAAACTGGAGTATTTCAAGAAACATTTGCTGGAAGATTCAAACCTTGCCGACAAAATATCAGTTTTGCTTAAAAAAAATTATCAGGAATTTTATTCAAGGAAACACTTTAGAAGGGACTACTCTCTTGCATGGGCTCTTGTATATTTTCTTAATACCGAGAACAGGTTTATACGTAACAGATTTCACAGAAATTATTCAGGGATTCTACCTCTTTATTATAAAATGTTATGGGATACAAGGAACAGTAAAACAGCAACAAATAAAGCCTGGAAAGGAGTGAATTTTAAATATTTTTCTGAAGCCATGGCTTTTTATTTCAGAACACAAGTCAGTAGAAACGAAACAAATATCCAGCAGGTTATTCAGCATAATTAGACGGCCCACGAAAAGGGGTTTCATAGAGCTTTGATTTTTCTTTTTTTTCTCTTTTTATCAAATGAACTAAATTGTATGCAATTACTTTTTCAAGGATTTCAGCGTTTGCAGCGGCAATGCCTCTTCTTCTTAATCTCGCTAAACTGTGCCGATATTTTAATGTGAACATACTTATTAAATCCTTTATTTGTTCTGAAGCGGCATGATCGCTTATGCTTCCCCAAATTCCTCTTAATGCAATAAAAAAAAGTATAAGATCTGTCTTAGTCTCGGGCGTCCGCTTTTAAACGAAAATCCTTTTCGTTTAGCTTTTCCCCTGAAACAAAAAATTACTATACGGTAAAATATTGCATTAAATCGTATAATTTTATTATACATCTAACAATAATGCTGTATTGCGGCGCGCTAAGCCGTCGCCCTATGGCTCACACGGTCGGAGATCGCGCCCTACCGTTTTGTTTCAGAAAAGATTAAATTTCGTCGTGCGAAGATCAACGCTAATTAGCATTGAATTTCGTTCGAAAATTCGTGAACCGTCTAATTTAATAGCATTGCTTTTCATATACAAAGATCAACGCTGAATCGAAAGCAGTTCGTCAGGCTTTTCTATAATGAAATCCGCACCTGCGATTTTAAGTTCTTCAATACTGCCGTAACCGTAAAGAACCCCGCATGTCATCAAACTGTTTTCCTTACCGCCGATTATATCGTGTTTTCTGTCACCAACCATCAGACTATCTTCAGCTTTGAGTTGCTCCTTTACCAATAGATATTTTAGAAGTTCGGTTTTTTTGCTGTTTGTACCGTCCAGTTCACAGCCGTAAATACCGTCAAATAAATTCCCGAAACTATGATATTCAATAATCTTTTCTGCCATAACTCCCGGCTTTGAGGTTGCTATAAAAACTTTGAAGTTTTTACTTTTCAGCTGTTTTAGAAGCCGAGTTATTCCGCTATACAGTGTATGTTCAAAAATGCCTTTTTTACTGTAGTATTCTCTGTAAACATCTACTGCATGAAGAATGAAATCACGATCTTTTTTATCGAATAAAATTTGAAAAGATTCATAAAGAGGAGGGCCTATGCACCATAGAAGATCTTCACTATCAGGTGGTTCGTAGCCGAGTTTTTCCATTGCATACTGAATGGATTTTGTTATACCTTCTTTCGGTTCTATTATCGTTCCGTCCAGATCAAATAGTATATTTTTAAAAATCAATTCTCAACCCAGTTTTTCTTTCAGCAGTTTTATGGCTATTTGAGGATTGGCTTTCCCTCTGCTTTGTTTCATAACCTGGCCGACAAAATACTGAAGTACATTTTTCTTACCCGACCTGTATTGTTCTGCCTGTGAAGGATTATCTTCAATTGCCTTATCCACATATTTCTCAATGGAACTCTCATCTGTATCCTGGATAAGACCCTTTTCTTTAACAATCACAGAAGGTTTATTTCCTGTTTTAAACATTTCGCTCAAAACAGTTTTTCCTATTTTACCGGAAATGGTTTTTTTATTGATCATCTCGATCATTTCCGCAAGGTTTTCTGGAGTAACTCTGATCTCATTTATATTCAGCCCTGAGTCAGAAATTTCTTTTAACAGGTCTGTTATCATCCAGTTTGCAAGCAGTTTCGGTGATTTTGTGTGTTCAGCCCCCTTTTCAAAGTAATCAGCAACTGCTTTTTCAGCTGTTAATACTTTTGCGTCATATTCTGTAACATTGAACTGACTGATAAATCTTTCTCTTTTAGCTTTAGGAAGTTCAGGTATATCGGCTTTAAAATTATCAATATCGTTTTTTGTAAAAACAACCGGCATTAAGTCGGGCTCAGGGAAATATCTGTAATCGTGAGCACTTTCTTTTGATCTCATTAGATATGTTTCTCCTCTCTCATCGTTCCAGCCTCTTGTTTCCTGTCTGAGAGTTACTCCTTCGTCCAGTGCTTCCGCCTGTCTATCTATTTCATATTCAACAGCCCTGTGAACGGCTCTGAAACTGTTCATGTTTTTAAGTTCGATTTTTGTACCGAATTCCTTTCGCCCTTTAGGTTTAAGTGATATATTTACATCGCATCTCATTTGTCCTTTTTCCATATCACAGCTACTGATATTCCCGTACTGCATAATTTCCTTAAGGTTTGTCAAATATGCATAAGCTTCATCTGCTGACGCAATATCCGGTTCACTTACAATTTCCAGTAAAGGTATTCCGGCTTTATTATAATCTACACCGGAGCAGGCGGCATAATGGTTTGATTTAGCTGCATCCTCCTCAAGGTGAATTCTTGTGATACCAATGTTTTTAATCTGAATTTTTTTTCCTGAAAAGCCTTTTCCTTCGACTTTGATATTTCCTTCAAGACAAAACGGCAGATCATATTGTGATATCTGATAATTCTTAGCCATGTCTGGATAAAAATAGCTTTTTCTGTCAAATTTACTGTATTCCGATATGCTGCAGCCACACATCAGTCCCGCAATAACAGCTTTTTCAATTGCTTTTCTGTTAGGGACCGGCATAGCGCCCGGATAACCCATACATACCGGGCATGTAAGGGTATTCGGTTCTTCACCGTACCTGTTTGGGCATGAACAGAACATTTTAGATTCTGTTTTTATCTGAACATGAACTTCCAATCCTATTACTACATCATATTTCATAATTAACTGATACTTATTTAAAATTAACAATTATAAATCTGGAATAAACTCTTTGATCTCCCTATTATCTTCAAACACTTTGGCTGCCTTTAAAATTTTATCTTCGCCGAGGTGAGGGCCTAAAATTTGAAGACCTACCGGAAGATTATCATCCTTAGTCAATCCTGAAGGTATATTTATCCCGCATATTCCTGCCAAATTTACAAAGTTTGTAAAGACATCCGCCATATACATTTCTACAGGGCTGGATACTTCACCGATTTTAAAAGCGGGTGTCGGAGTTGTAGGGCTTAGGAAAACATCACATTTTTGAAAGGTTTCCCTAAAACTATCACTTATGAGCGTCCTTACTTTTTGTGCTCTAAGATAGTAAGCATCGTAATAACCGCTGCTGAGAACAAATGTCCCGAGTAGAATACGCCTTTTTACCTCATCACCAAGTTTCCTGCCGCGAGTTTTTAAATAAAGTTCATTGAGGTCCTTATAATCTTTAATTCTGCTTCCGTATCTTATACCGTCAAACCTTGCAAGATTAGCGCTGGCTTCAGCAGTAGCTATTATATAATATGCGGCAATAGCATATTTAGTATAGGGAAATGATATATCTATAATTTCTGCTCCCAGTTCACGCATCTGCTCAATAGAATACATGTAGTTCTCTTTAATTGACTCACTCAGTCCATCCATCTCAAGGTATTTATGGCATACACCGATTTTGAAACCGTCCAGGTTTTCATTGCTTTTTCTGACAATGCTTTCATGCGAATCATCTCTTTTATCTCTGACTGTAGTTGTATCCATTTTGTCCAGACCGGATATTGTATCAAGCAAAACAGCGGAGTCGAGCACATTCCTGCTCAAAGGTCCTGCCTGATCTAATGAAGAGGCGAATGCTACAATCCCATACCGTGATACTTTGCCGTATGAAGGTTTCAATCCTACTATACCGCAGAAAGCAGCAGGTTGACGTACAGACCCTCCGGTATCTGTTCCTAATGAAGCAGGAACTTCACCGGCAGAAACTGCTGCTGCTGAACCTCCGCTCGAACCGCCGGGAACCCGCCTTAAATCCCAGGGGTTGGAAGTTGTCTGGTAAGAACTATTTTCGCAGGATGATCCCATCGCGAATTCATCCATATTGTTACGGCCGAAGGGGATAAAACCTTTTTCTTTAATTTTTTTTATCACAGTTGCGTCGTAAATTGCAGTGTATGGGGCCAAAATTTTAGATGCACAGTTACAGCTTTGCCCTTTTACGTTATAAATATCTTTTATAGAAATGGGGATGCCGTCATACCTGCTCAACTGTCTGCCTGCTTTGCGGCGGCTATCTGATTCTTCAGCTTTTTTTGTGATATCTTCAGTGTCAAGTTTTATAAAGGCGTTAATCTGAGGTTCTACTTTTTCTATTCTGTCAAAATATTCTGAGCAGATTTCTTCTGAAGTTGTTTCTTTATTTTCCAGTAAATCTGCAAGCTGAGTTAATGATTTATAAGTTATATTACTGCTCATGCCGTGCCCTCCCCGGGTAACACCTGAGGAACTTTAATTGTTCCTTCGTCAAACAGCTCAGGTGCGTTTTTCAGCATAACTTCTCTGGAAAAATCATTCTCGGAAACATCTTCTCTCCATACATTTTTCATTTGGGCGGCATGGGCTGTAGGTATTATGTTCTCAACATTAAGTTCTGAAAGAAGGTCAACATAATCTACAATATTCTGCATCTCTTCCTGGAACCTGCTTTTTTTGCTTTCATCGATTTCAAGTTTTGCGAGTCCTGCAATATAGTCTACATCGATTGTCTTTTTTTGTTTGTTCATTATTCCCTTTCAGCTTTATGCAGTTTCAATAATTGTTCTAAATAATTTATGGTTTTTTCTGTCGCGCCTTTCTGCTCCTCAACAGTTTTCTTAGCATTATCTGCAAGTTTATCGCATTTATTTCTGTCGGAAAGCAAAGTGTCTATTGTTTCCTGTAACTTTTCATCAGAAACAGAAAGTACAGCATTATTATCTTTCATTATTTTAAGGACAAATCTGAAGTTTTTCAAAACCGGGCCGCACACAACAGGTTTACCAAGTATGGCGGGTTCTATTATGTTATGGCCTTCGTCATGGCCGGCAAAACTTTTGCCCATAATTACGATGTCAGAAAGATTCATAAATGAAAGCATTTCGCCGGTGGTATCAGCAAGCAGGCAGTCGACCTGAGCTTTTTTATTTATATTTTCTGATCTACGGGTATATGAAATACCGGATTCAGTTAACATTTTTGCTATTTCACTTCCGCGTTCGGCATGTCTCGGGATTATAATCAGTCTCAACGATTTATATTTTTCCTTTAATATCATAAAAATTTCGGATATTAATTTTTCTTCGCCGGGGTGTGTGCTTGCAGCAAGAAGTATCTTTGAATTATTATCAAAAATATTGTCAGTATTCATTTCCGGAATTTTTTCTGGTATTGCCTGGTCAAATTTCATTGTACCGGTTTTGACAATATTGAGTGATCTGCAGATTTTTTTCAAACGTTCCACATCTGTTTCAGTCTGGGCACATGTCAGATTAATTTTTTTCAGGAAGGGAGTTATGAAAAATCTGAACCGGTAGTAACCTTTGAAAGAATGATCTGATATTCTCGCATTTACCTGGGCGACTCTTACGCCGGCTTTGTGCGATTCGTATATCATGTTCGGCCAGATTTCTGTTTCAAATATAACTACCATTTTTGGACCTATTAGTTTTAAAAGTCTTTTTACAGCCCACGAAAAGTCTACAGGATTGAAAATGACTGTTGCATTATCAGTTAATTTTTTCCTCGCCAATTCCTGGCCGGTTGTGGTTGTTGTAGATAAAACAAACTTTTGTGCTGGACTTCTCCTATGCCACTGTTGTATAAAACCAGCAGCAAGCTGTGTTTCTCCTACAGATACCGAGTGCACCCATATAGGGCTTTCAGCTCTTAAACTTTTAAGCAGTTTCAGTTTACCCTTAGAATAAATTACAAACCTTTCAAGATAAGTTTTCTTATATCCTCCGCGTTTGATAAGTTTTATAATTATTCCCGGAATAAAAAAGACAAATACGAACGGGAATAAAATATTATAAATAAAAATCATTTTTTAAACTCCTAAGCTAAAGTAATTTTTTGTTTAAGTCATTTTCAAACAGGATAATTCCCTTAAATTACCGGAAATTTGAAACTGGTATAATTTAACGCAGATTTTGAAAAAATATACCCTCCCTGTATATTTTAAAAATTATTTTAGAAACGATTAAACATTTGTTTTTTTATATTGCATGAATACTCTCACTCCAATATAATTTAAAATAAATTAATATCGCTTCTATGCCTGAAAGGAATTATTAATATTCAGAAAAGAAAGGAAACTAAAAAATGATAAAATCATTGTTTATTATGGTTTTGAGTATGTTTCTGCTGTCTGTTTCTTTGACTGCAAGGCCAAATAAAGGAAACAGACCGGTCCCCCGTAAAGCGCCTAAAGGCCGTTACCACAAGGGTCACCACAGGAAAAATATTAGAAAACAGAAAAAACGGGTTGATAAAAGATGGGAACATCGAGCCGACAGGAATCAGGATAAATACGTTGATGCCCGTGAAGCAAAAAAATACAAACGTTATAATAAAAAGAGGTTCAAAAGAAAAGTTAATTCTAAATGGGAGCATCATGCAGACAAAGACCATAGCGGTTATGTCGACAAACATGAAATGATGAAGTTAAAAAAACACGGCAGGCCGGGTAATTATAAAAAAAGAAAGGTCAGCACTAAATGGGAGCAACATGCAGACAGAAACAATGACGGTTATGTCGATAAGCATGAGCTTATGAAGTTGAAACAAAAAAGGAAGCGGAAGTATTATAATAAAAGAAAAGTGGATGCTAAGTGGGAACACCATGCGGACAGGAATAAAGATGGCTTTGTCGATAAACACGAAATGGTGAAGTTCAAGCATAATAGAATGAAGAATAGAGATTCTTCTGTTCCATCTCAGTCTCACTCAAAAGGAAAATACAGTTCCGGAAAAGGAATTCCCGATTTGAACGGTGATGGTTTCGTAGATGGAAAGGAAATACAAATCCACAAAAAGAGAACAGGTAAACACCGTCAATGATTTTGGAAATGAATTTGATGCAGGGATAGATAATCTTCTTTCGTTCGAAGAGTGGGATAAGATAAGATCAATTGACTTATCTTATCTTATTCGATTAGTATCCAACTTTGTTCTTTCTCAGCAAGCTTTGCGGTTATAAAATCTAATGTTAAATATCGATGATTTTATCAAGGGTATAGTACTGCTGCAGTATTTCTCCTGCCAGGTAGAAGGACCCGACAATTACGGTTTTACTACCAATATCTTCAGCCAGTTTCAGTGCATCAGAAGAACTGGCGACTTTTTCGGCCGGAATTGTCGGAACAGTCTCGGAGCAGATTTTTAGTATATTTTCAGGAGGATAAAACGGCCTGATCGTATTTATAGGCACAAAAATAAACCTTTCGGATATTTCCGATAGTATTTTCAGGGCATTAGCGGGATTTCGCTCTTTCATACAGCCGAAAATGATGGTGAATTTACTCTGAGGACAGCAGCTTTTAACTGTTTGGACAAACTCATCTATCCCCTGTGGATTATGTGCGCCGTCAAGTATTTTACCATCCGGGAGTAACTGTATTCTTCCGGGCCATCTGAGTTTTTCTATACCTTTCAGGGCAACGTGTAAACTGAAAGAGTATTTCTCGGATAAATACTTGAGCATAATATAGGAAAGTTTGAGATTCAGCGGCTGAATCGCACCTGACAGCGGCAAAAAATATACATGCTTTTTATTTTTTATTTTAAAATTCCATCCGGAGATCAAATTTTCTTTATCCAAATGTCTGCTGAAGTCTATCTCCGTGCCTTTTATTGAGAATAGCTGGGCTTTTTTTGTTTCAGCAGTTCTTTTTATAACGGACAATGATTCAGGGTCCATTTTTCCGACAAATACAGGTACATTTTTTTTAATAATCCCAGCCTTTTCAGATGCTATTTTTTCTACTGTTTCTCCCAGGAACTGCTCGTGGTCGAGCCCTATACTTGTTATTGCTGTAATAACAGGCGATACAATATTTGTGCTGTCAAGACGCCCTCCCATGCCTGTTTCCCATAAGACAAAGTCACATTTAGTGTTTTTAAAATATTTAACTGCTATGGCTACAGTTGCTTCAAAGAATGTTACATAGTCCCGGTTTTCTATCATAGTTTTTACTGTAGGCCAAATATCTGTAATTAATGATGAAAGTTCTTTCCAGGAAATTGCTTTTCCGTTAATTCTGAATCTTTCCCTTAGAGATACGAGGTGAGGGGAACTGTAGAATCCGACTTTAAAACCTGCATTTTCAAGAGCTTTTGCTATAATGGAACAAACGGACCCCTTGCCGTTTGTTCCGGCAATATGGATGAATTTCAATCCCTTTTCCGGATTGTTTAATTTTCTGAACAGCCTGTTTGTCCTTTCAAGCCCCAGTTTAATTCCGACTTTTTGAAGGCTGTATAACTGATTTAATAATTCTGAGTGTTCGTCCATTGTCAAATCTTTAAGTGCCTGAGTTTTCTACATTGATTACACATAAATATCTCAAGTCCGTAGACAACAGCTTTTTTACCGGCACTTGCAATGATTAATTTGCTCCCTTCTTCCAGATTTACTGCTTTCGGATTATTATCTGCAATCATTATTGCCGTCCCTCTTAGAATTTCTATTTCGATTTTGGAGTTTTCTGTAACAATAATATGGTTAATATGTTCTCTTGAATTGCCCATTGCAATTCCTATCCCCTGACGAAATATACAGTGAGTAATGCTTTGAAAATAACCGGTGCTGCCATGGGGTGTTGCAAAACCTATACAGTCACTTGCTATCTCATTAAGATACTGCTTACTGTTTATTTTAACTTTAAACCTGATTGCACTGTTTCTCTTTATATTATGAATAAAAATATCGTTTATTCCGTATAGCTCATCTTTTGTTGTTTTGCTTTTTCCTTTCAGTCTGAGAATTTCATGTTTTTCAAGTTCTCCCCGGGTAAAAGCTTTAATAGTGTTTTCTATGCTGTGCTTTTTACATAAAGGGGCTGTTCTTGTATCTCTGATTGGCAGCTTCGGAAGATCGGGATATTCTCTTTCTGCTTCAAGCAGTGTGCCGTCACCGCCATATGTGATAATAATATCAGGATTTTTGTCTACAGTTTTTATATTATATTTTTTTAAAACAGGCTTTATTTCTGTGGTATATCTACCTTTAACTAATGCGTTAACCATTTAAAAACCTTTTAATAATATGGTTTATATTAGTAAAATATTAAATACAAAAGAAGGTACTTTAAAAAGGTTACTTGTATCCTGGATGATTTCAATATATTTTTATTACTAATTTTCGAAAATTAAATCGGCTATTGTATATATCGAAAATTTTAACATATGAGTTATATTATATCGAATAGAAAGTAAGCTTTAAATAAACATAAAATAAAAAGAACCGACAGCATGAATATATTAGAAAAAGCAAAAGATATTATTGATCTGGAAATATCCGGGTTGCAAAATATTAAAAATGAACTTGACAATAATTTCGAAGAACTTGTTAAGAAAACCGTAGATATTCTCAACAATGGAGGAAAGGTGGTGGTGAGCGGTATCGGCAAAAGCGGTCATATCGGTTATAAGATTGCTGCTACACTTGCGAGTACAGGTTCACCTGCGACTTTTATGCATCCGGTAGAGGCAATGCATGGCGATTTGGGTATATTGCAGAAAAACGATATACTTTTAACACTTAGTTACAGCGGTGAAACAGATGAGCTCCTTACAATTCTGCCTTCAGCTAAAAGGCTGAATGTTCCGGTTGTAGCCATAACAGGTAATCCTGAATCAAAACTGGCTAACTGGGCTGACATAATTATTGCAATGCCGGTAGGTAAAGAAGCATGTCCATTTAATTTGGCGCCGACTACTTCTACTACTGCTCAGCTGGTAATCGGCGATGCTTTTGCTATGTCGCTTCTTGAAATCAGAGGCTTTACAAAGGAAGATTACGGGAGACTGCATCCCGGTGGAGCTATTGGCAGATCTGTTACTCTCAAAGTTTCAGATATTATGCGCTGCATAAACAGCAGGAGGGTAATTAAGGTTGAACCTGATGCCCTGGTTAAAGATACTATTCTTGCTATGACCAGAGGGAAAAGCGGCTGTGCTATTGTAGTGGATCAGGAAGATAGACTTCTCGGTATTTTTACAGACGGCGATTTTAGACGGCATGCAAATGACTTAACTATTCTTGAAAAACCTGTAGAACAGTATATGACTAAAAACCCTATAACTGTTGAGTATGACAGAATGGCTGTTGAGGTTTTGAAGTTGATAGAGAAAAAACGAATTGATGATGTAATTGTTGTCGATAGTGACAGAAAAGTACGCGGTATTGTTGACAGTCAGGATCTGCCAGGACTTAAATTACTGTAAAAAGCAAATCCTTGAAATACACTGTTCAAAGTTTTCGTGTCCGCTTATTATGTCAATTTCTACTCTCAGAAAATAAACAGGGATATCTATTCTGGCCAGACGGGGAAAGCGCACAGCATCTTTCTCAGTTGTCAGAACTATAGCAGCACCGGCTTTCTTTGATTTATTCAGAAAGTCAATAATTTCCTGCTGTGAATAGGAGTGGTGATCAGCATAGCTTTTGGTATGAACTAAATTTGCGCCGAGATCGGTAATAAAACTTTCAAAACTCCTGGGATTTGCTATAGCACTAATAGCTGCCACCCTTTTTTCTTTAAGGAAAGAGAGCGGTTTTATGTTTTCTTTATTAAACACGTTCTGCAGGTATCTGGGTTTATGGCAGCATTCAATTATTTCAGCTTTTCTGTTGTGGTGCCTTAAGAATTTTTTAAGATGCCTGATCTGGTTTCCGCCGTTTGATTTAGTCAGGAAAACATAGTCTGCTTTTTTGATATTTTTAATCGGTTCACGTAGCAGGCCTCTCGGAAGAACATGGTGGTTGTGAAACGGTTCAGTGGAATCGACTAAAACAATATTAATATGAGATTTAAGAGGAAGATACTGGAAACCATCGTCAAGAATAAGCGTATCTACCCCGAATTCTGAAATAGCGAATTTGCCTGATTTTACTCTGTCTTTATCTACTATGACTGAAACGTTCTTGAGATTCGAAGCCAGCATATAAGGTTCATCGCCGGCCATAGAAGAATTTAAAAGTAAATTTTCTCCATCCGAAACTACTCTCGGCGGAATCTCATTTTTTTTAGACTTGTTCTGCATAAGGATTTTTTGCCAGAAAGGCCGGTCTTTGGATTTATAGCCTCTGCTTAGAATGGCAACATTTCTTCCTTTTTTCGCAAGGTTTCTTGAGAAAATTTCCACAACAGGAGTTTTGCCTGTACCTCCACATGTAAGGTTTCCTATACTGACTACCAGACATCCCAGGGGACTTCTCCTGTACACTCCCTTGTCGTAAAGCCAGTGCCGCATCTGGACAACATGTCTGTAGACTCTTGAGACAGTAAATAGTACTCCTCTCAGGATTTTGTCATGAACGGAATGATTACGTTCATTAACCAGTTCAATTATATATTTTTCAATTTGTTCGGAGTATTTTCTGAAATTCATTTTCTGTTGTAAACTTTTGCTTTTATTCTTTCTATAGTCACGATACCTTCTTTGATAACATTGTCCAAAATATTATCTGAAAAATTACAGATTTTATCACGTTTATCAAATATTTCTATAATCAATGGAAGGTCAATTGAAAGATTTAAAAGCTTAATGGTGTGTAACCTGTTTTTAAAATCGGTGCCTTCAACGCCTCTCAGTACAGTCACAGAAAGCATTTCCTTTTTTTGTGCTTCATGAAGTATCCATTCATGCAGCGGCATACCCTCATAGTGTTCTTTTTCGTTGATATAAATTTTAAGAATTCTGTACGTGTAATCCTGCTTTTCCGTCACGTTAAATCTCCTTTTATTGGATGGTTTTTATGAAATAAGCAATAACGTATCCCAGCCATACAGCGATAAGCCCGAATATGACCTGTATCCCAACATTGAGCAGAGCTAAAATTATTTCATTATCTCTGATAAGATCGAATGTTTCATTTCCGAAAGTCGAAAAGGTGGTAAGTGCCCCTAGGAATCCGGTCATTATTAAAAGTTTGGCTCTGGGAGAAAGCATGCCGCCCCAATTGAAAGCCACTGCACACAGAAAACCCATAATGAAGCATCCGAGAAGGTTGACAGCAAGTGTCCCGAACGGAAAGAGACTTTTACTGAAAAGATTCTGAACAGCAGCTGAGATAAAAAACCTTGAAACTGCCCCCAGAAATCCGCCGATTCCAACTATAATAATATTGATTAACATTTTGAATTGTCCTAAATATTTTGACTTTGCTAAAAGTCCAACAGCAACAGTTCCTGTAAAGAAGCGGTTCCAGTTTGTTTATGACGAGATTTATCAGTATAATTTACTTATATTCCTCGTATATCATATTATGAGCTTCTGCTACGGGTTTGTTTGTTAGTTTACCCTTATAGCAGTTCAGGCCTGAACGTATAGGTGCGCTTTCTTTCAGTGCGGTATCTACTCCTTTATCAGCGATCAGTAAACCGTAACGATTTGTAACACTTGTTAATGCATAAGTTGAACTAAGACTAACGGATCCGGGCATATTCGCCACACAGTAATGGACGACATCATCGATAATAAAAGTCGGGTCTGAATGGTATGTCGGTTTAGTGGTCTCGATACAGCCGCCCTGATCGACAGAGATATCAACCAGTACAGTTCCAGGTTTCATTGTTTTTAGGTCTTTTCGTCTGATGAGTTTAGGTGCTGCAGCCCCTGGTATTAATACTGCACCTATAATAAGGTCTGAATCCTTTATAGCCTCTTTTATGTTGTAAGGAGTAGAATACAGGGTGGTTATAGAACTACCAAAAATATCGTCAAGCTCAGCGAGACGTTTTGGCGAAATATCCATTATTGTAACATCCGCTCCCATCCCGACTGCGATTTTGCAGGCATTTGTGCCGGAGATTCCTCCTCCTATTATCAGGACTTTACCGCGTTTGATTCCGGGAACTCCTCCAAGGAGAACACCTCTTCCCCCGTAAGATTTTTCCAGATACTTGGCACCCTCCTGGGTTGAAAGTCTTCCTGCTATCTGTGACATCGGAATTAGAAGGGGAAGGCTGCCGTCGGATTCCTGTACTGTTTCATATGCAATGCCTATAACCTTTCTGCTGAGCATAGCCTGTGTTAAAATCTTATCAGCTGCAAGATGAAGATAAGTATAAAGAATCTGACCTTCATGGAGCAGTTCATATTCTTCCGGCAGAGGTTCTTTCACCTTTATTATCATTTCAGTTTCATCAAAAAGTTTTTTTCTGCTGGGTTCAATTTTGCAGCCTACTGCCTTGAAATCATTATCGTAAAATCCGGTACCCAGGCCTGCTGTTGATTCAACTATGACTTCATGTCCGTGATGAATATATTCCTGAGCTGTAGAAGGTGTTAAACCAATTCTGTATTCTTCCTTTTTAATTTCCTTAACAAGACCAATCTTCATTTTTTACCCCCCTAATTATGAGTTGCTTTTGTCTGTCAAAAATTTGCCGGTTTAAATTTAAATGTTTCAAAAAAGGACTTACCTCTGCTGAGTATGCACATTGAGGTAAATTTGTTTTTTTTATTCAGCTGCCCAGAGGTTGTTTAAATGCTTGGAAAAGACAGAAAAACGGTCTTATTCTAACCCAGCTGTGATAAAACTTTTTCGTAATACATTTAATTACAATATAACATTTTCCAATATATTAAAACCCTAATTTGCGAGATTATTTTATAAAACATCTAAACTTTTACCCCAAATTATGCATTTGAAAATAATATTTATATTGATTTGTAAAGTTCAAACCGCTGCGGGATTGCATAACCCGCTTTTAGCCCTATTCAAAAAAAGTTCTAATCAGCAAATTTTTCTTGAATATTTAAGGATAGATAAAAGTTTTTCTCTGGAAGAACCGGCCTTTAATTTTGGTATTTTTCCGTTAACCTTAAAAATATTTCCTCCATTACCCTCTATGAAAAGGTGGTCGTTGTGAAAACTTAAGGAATTGTATCCTGCAAGAGCCAGCCTCAGTTTTATTTCCATAACAGTTAAAAAGTTTTCGGCGTTTTTATTTAATTTACCAAACCTGTCTATTATTTCCTCTCTAATGCTTTCAATTTCACTGACTGAAGCGGCGGATGATAGCTTTCTGTATAAGTCTATTCTTAAAATTTCCGATGGGATATAGTCATCAGTAAAACAGGCCGAAAGTTTGTTTTTATTAACGTGTGTTCCGAATTCAAGGAAATCAAGGGATATATCCACGCTGGGGATGAAATTAATTTCTTTTTTTCCTTTGAGGCTGTTTACTGCATTTTTAAGAAGTTGACAGTACAGGTCAAAGCCCACAGAATTGATATGCCCGCTTTGTTTTGAACCGAGTATGTTGCCTGTACCTCTTATTTCAAGGTCTTTTACTGCCAGCTTGAAACCGGCGCCCAGCTGAGTATATTTTCTGACTGCGGATAGCCTTTCTCTTGCTTTGCCCGTTATTATATTATGTTCAGGTAAAAGCAGATATGCATAAGCCTGCCTGGTCCATCGTCCGACTCTTCCTCTCAGCTGGTAAAGTTCAGCAAGGCCGAACCTGTCTGACCTTTCTACAATAATTGTGTTTGCATTGGGTATATCTACTCCGGATTCGATTATTGTAGTACATATCAGGACATCCGTTTTTCCCATAATAAAACGTTCCATTACTTCCTCAAGTTCATTTTCAGGCATTTGTCCATGTGCAATAGAAAAAGAAACCTCAGGGAATTCTTCTTTCAGCCGGCTGTAGCGTCTTTCTATAGTTTTAACTCTGTTGTGAAGGAAGAAAACCTGCCCCCCGCGCCTCTTTTCTCTGTTTATCGCGTTTTTAATGATTTTATTATCGAATTGACAGACCATCGTCTGAACAGGGTGTCTTTCTACCGGTGCTGTAATTATAGTGCTTAAATCTCTTATTCCGGACATTGCAAGGTAGAGCGTTCTCGGGATCGGTGTAGCGCTTAAAGTTAAAACATCAACAGTAGCCCTTAATTTTTTTAATTTTTCTTTATGTTCGACACCAAATCGCTGTTCTTCATCAATTATAAGAAGACCGAGATTTGACAGTTTTATATCGTTCTGGATTATCCGGTGTGTCCCGATTATAATATCTAAACTTTCCGTATGTAATTTATTAATAATTTCCTGCTGTTCTTTTTTTGTTTTAAACCTGCTGAGCATTTCAATATTAACAGGAAATTCAGCAAATCTTTCCAAAAAATTATAATAATGCTGCTGTGCCAGGATTGTAGTCGGAACTAATACAGCTATCTGTCTACCGCACATAACTGCCCTGAATGCCGCACGCATAGCTATTTCAGTTTTTCCATATCCGGCATCTCCGCAGATTAATCTGTCCATAGGCTTTTTTTTTATCATATCAGCTTTAACATCCTCATTTGCCTTTAACTGGTCCACAGTTTCATTAAAAGGGAATGATGCTTCAAAAAATTCCTGTTCTATGGCATCTTCGGAAAATTTAATCCCCTCACAGGATGAACGCATTGCCTGAATCTGAAGCAGCTCAGTAGCCATATATTTGGCTCCACGTAAAGCCGCAGCCTTATCTTTTGTCCAGCGTGTGCTTCCGAGTTTGCTGAGTTTCGGCATTGTTTTTCTTGAGCCAATATACCTGCTTACTAAATTAGCCTGCCAGACAGGAACAAATAGTTTCATTTCATTATCGTATTCTATTTCAATAACTTCTTTAATGCAGTTTTGTGTCTTTATCTCTTTTATACCTCTGAATATACCGATACCGTAAGTAATGTGAACTACATAATCTCCTAACCTGAAATCACTGGACTTGCTTTCCGGAATGCTATCCGAATATAAACTCATTTTTGTAGTCGGGGATGTACGTTTTTTTATAGGAAAGCATAATAGTTCTTTTTCAGTTACCAGAACTGTCCCGTTATCCGGTAAAACAAAGCCTGCAGAGAAGTCAGTTTTTATTATATATATATTTTTTTCATCTGAAAGTTGATTTTCTTTAAGCCAGTTCTTCAGGAAATCTATACCTTTATCGTTCCGGGTTGTAAAGAAAACATTATAATTAAAATTAAGCCATTGTTTTATCTGCTCAATCCTGGCCTGAACACAGTGTGTCCTGTTGCTAAAATTAATTTCGTCTTTCAATATCCCGGCAGGGTCAAGGGGCAGCTGGTTTACAATAGGCCGTTCTATATTTTTCGGATCACAGGAAGCGGACTCAAACGGGTCAAAAATAAAATATGAACTGTTTGATTTATATGCTTTATTAATTAAACTAACAAAATTTTTTTCAATACCTGAATTAGAATAAATTTTTAAGTTTTCTCGGCATTGTTCAGGATAAATAAAAATCTTTTGAGGCTCATCAGGGAAATAATCTAAAAGAGTGTAGGAGGAAGCAGTATCCTGTATTATATTTCTTCCGGTTAATGTGTATGAATCGATTATTTTTACTGTTTTCTGGCTGGATGGGGAATAATATCTTATATTATCAATTTCATCACCCCAGAATTCGATTCTTGCAGGATATTCCTGCAGCGGAGAGAATACATCTACAATTCCGCCTCTTCTGGAAAACTGAAAAGGTTCAGAAGTTTCAAATTCGTTGTCGTAGTCAAGTTCAGTAAGTTTGTTTAAAAGTTTGTGAAATTCAATTTTCTCCCCTTTTCTAAGTTTGAAATAGGTTTCATGAAATATTTCCGGTGAAATGAGGGGGGTGAAGCAGCCCGCAGCAGTTACAGAAAATAAATTGTTTTCTTTAAAATCAGTTCTGGATATTCTATAAAGAGAACTGATATATTCTTTTTCATTTTCAGGGAAATAGTGATTCATGTCTCCGATTTCGGAGATTTTTAAAATGCGTTTATTTATATTTAACAGTTTACTCCAAATGTTAAAATCAAAAACAAGGTTTTCAGCATAATTGATGTCAGGCAGAATAAATATTACAGGCCTTGAAAAATCTAAAGGTAACTGTAAAAGAGATGGTACAAGGACTTTCTTGTCAACATCTTTTACAGCTATTGAATCAGCTTTTCTCTGGTTAAAGATTGAATTGATTAAATTTTTGAGCTTTTTTAAGTCATTTTTCATTTGAAGAATGCTAAATATTATTTATATTTATAATTTTGTTTGATTTTAATGTAGATTTTTCTACTTCATTATAATATAATTGTAAAAACAAAATTTAACAAATAACCAGGAAATGTTAAAAACCTATGACTGAAAAAAAGGAACAAACGGAAAACAATAACAAAAGGGATTTTAAAGGCCTGGAGGATGTTGTAGGTGAGATCAGCGAAAACCAAAATTCAGGTTCAGATAAGAAGTCCGGCTCAGAAGAGCAGAGCATCAGTCAGGATAAGAGAATAAAGCAGGGTATGATACGCAAAAAAAATACTTTAAACAGGCTGAAAAATAAAACAGCCAAAACAGATAATAAGCTAAAACAGGGTATGGATGACCTAAGTGCATTAGGTAAAAACGATACAATGAAAGTTTATATGCAGGATATAGGAAAAATATCCCTTGTAAATAAAAGTGAAGAAATCGAACTGGCTGATGATATCCACGGGGAAGACGAGGACGCTAAGGAAAGAGCTAGAGCGGTTTTAATAAAAGCAAACCTGAGACTGGTTGTTAAAATCGCACACGATTTTAAAGGGCTGGGACTGCCGCTTCTTGACCTTATTTCTGAAGGTAATATCGGGCTTATGAGGGCTGTGGAAAAATTTGATCCGAAAAAAGGAGCAAAATTCAGTTCTTATGCTGCATGGTGGATTAAACAGTCTATGCGCAGGGCTCTTGCTAATCAAAGCAGAACAATAAGGATTCCTGTACAATCAGCTGGGAAAATTAATAAAATTAAATCAATGCGGCTGAAACTTGCAGAAGAGCTTGGCAGAGAACCTACAGATGCTGAGATAGCTGAAAGACTTGAGTTTAGTAAACGTACTGTTTCCGGATTAAGATTGGCGGACCTCAGGACTTTTTCTCTGCATGACCCTATTCAACAGGGGGAAGAAGGTGAGTTTCAGGATATTATCCCTGATAATGCTGCACAGACCCCTGAAAGAATCCTTGGTGATTTTGAGTCTATCAAACGACTTCAGCACTTAATTAAAGAACTGGATGAAAGAGAGAAAAGAATTCTTAAAATGCGTTTCGGGCTTGAAGGTGAAAGGCCGAAAACATTGGAAGAGGTCAGTCAGGAAATCGGAAGAACACGGGAAAGAGTCCGGCAGATTCAAAATCAGGCTTTACAGCGGCTAAAAAGTATGCTTTTTGATGAAGCGGGATTTGCACAAGAATAAAATTGAGTTATCTTAAGTAACTTTATTAGGATAATATAATTTAGGAGTTAAAAGGAATATGACAGAAGTAAAAATTAAAAAAGGTGAGCCGGTAGATAGAGCACTGCGCAGATTAAAAAAGAAACTTGACAAAGAAGGAACACTGAAAGAGCTTCGCAACAGGCGCCATTATGAAAAACCAAGCGAAGAAAAACGCAGATTAGCCAAATCATCAAGGCGTCGCTAGTTTATTAAAATTTGCAATTGCTGAATGAATTTTTCTGGCCTGTTCTTTAAAGAACAGGCTTTTTGTTAACAGTTTCAAAATGCTGCTGTAAATAAATTTGTAGGAGGTAAAAATGAAAAGGACAGTAATTCTTCTAATGGATTCTTTCGGGGTAGGCAGTTCTGCTGACTCAATTAAGTACGGTGATGACGGTTCGAATACTCTTGGGCATATTGTCGAGGAGTGTGCCGCTGACAAATGTAATGATGGCAGCAGAAATGGTCCTTTGACATTGCCTAATTTAGCTAAATATGGACTGGAAAAAATCGCTGAAGAAAGTAAGGGAATAAAGCTGAAACACACACTCGGGTATAATGGCAGCATAAAAGGTGCCTATGGTTTTGCTGTAGAACGCAGCAAAGGAAAAGATACTCCGAGCGGTCATTGGGAGATTGCCGGTGTACCTGTTATGTTTGAATGGAGGTATTTCCCGAAAACTGTTCCCTGTTTCCCTGAAAAACTAATTAATGACTTTATAAAAGAATGCGGACTACCGGGTATTTTGGGAAACAAACATGCTTCAGGAACTGTTATAATTAATGAACTTGGTGATGAACATCTAAAAACCGGAAAGCCTATAGTTTATACTTCCGCGGACAGTGTCTTTCAAATAGCTGCACATGAAGAATATTTTGGGCTGGACAGATTAAATGAAATATGTGAAAAAGCAAGAAAACTTGTCGATGATTATAATATAGGCAGAGTAATAGCAAGGCCTTTTGTAGGAAAAGGTAATGGAAATTATGTGAGGACAAATAACCGGCATGACTTATCTGTATCGCCTCCGGAACCCACTTTGCTCGATTTTTTAAAACAGGCCGGGGGAGAGGTTATTTCCATAGGCAAAATTGCAGATATCTTTGCAGAGAATGGTATTACAAAAAAAATTAAGGCCGGCGGGATTGACGGGTTATTTGATTCAACATTAAATGAATTGGAAAATGCCGGAGATAACACTTTAATTTTTACAAACTTTGTTGATTTTGATGCTTCTTATGGGCATAGAAGAAATGTCTGCGGATATGCCGAGGCTCTTGAATATTTTGACAGTCGCCTGCCGGATTTGGAAAAGCTGCTTCAGCCCGGAGATATGATAGTTATTACTGCTGACCACGGTTGTGATCCGACATGGCAGGGTACTGATCATACAAGAGAGCATATTCCGGTAATATTTTTCGGCCCGGATATTAAGAATGTAAATATAGGCAGAAGAAATACCTTTTCAGACATTGGACAGACAATAGCTTCGCATATGTGTCTGCCTGAGTTAAAAAACGGCGAGGTCTGTAACATATTTTAACTCTGAAGAAGAATGAAAAACTAAACTTTATAATATATACACCAATGTTGTTGAATTAAGGATTAAGCATTCGGAATCAAAGGACTGATTTCCCAAAATACAGAATGCGGGGGGTGGAGGATAATTCCATGCTTTTTAGAAAAATATCCATTCAGTGTCTATCTCTGGAAAATCATTGAAATCAAATAATAACTGTGATAAAAATGTATTCATTGAATTTTACCTTTCTTTTGTACCTGATTTCTGAATATATTATACAAAATTGGCATTGATGTACGTACTAAGATTGATTTTTATTTGTTCATGCTGTCTGTATAGCGTGGCGGGATTCTCGAAAAATCAATTGTTTAAGTATGAATGTTAGGGCTTGTCCCAATAGAGTAGAGAAAGATATGCTATATTATTATCAGCCATTACGGGATAACAGCCCTGTGATGTATGATTATAAAAAAATGCATAATTTGGGTTAAAATCTTAGCTTGTTTTCGAACAGGCCTTAAATAAATTTCAAATGTTAATCATTTTCTTCCCATTGCTGAGGGATGAACGTCTGTCTTTTTTTGTAACCCTTTTTATTAAAATAATCATAAAGACTGAATATATCCCAGCTATCCCTTCTTGAGCCATCCAGGTTACCCTGAATTTCTTCTTTATTGGATTTATCATAGTTTTTTATAGTGTCTATAGACTCTTGAGTGACTTTTTCTGATACTGTGGTATTTGCAATAATTTTTGGGGTAATAATTATTATAAGTTCTGTCTGTTCAGTGACTTCCTGATAACTTGTGAAAAGCCAGCCTAACATTGGTATATCACCGAGGAAGGGTACCTGATATTTTGCTGTTGTTTTTAGATCTTTAAGCAGGCCGCCCAGAATCAGAGAGTGATTGTCTTTTACAGTTGAAGTGTTTTCTGTGATTCTCTGCCCGATTACAGGATAATTAGTAAAACTTCCTACATCAATTCTTTCAACTATAGAAGTTATTGACATTTTAAAATCAAGCGTAACATCGTTTTTTGAATTAATTCGAGGAGTAATATTTACTTTTACTCCGATCCTTTTCCAGTCGACTGTTGTTTCCGAAGTAGGAAGGTTTGATGATGAAGTTCCCATATTTGTCTGTGCCTGTTCTATAGGTTCCTGGCTGCCTACATTTATTTCAGCTTTCTGGTTTTCAGAGGTTAATAGTCTTGGTTGATTTAATATCTTTATATTTGAAACATATTGGCTTGCTTCTATATCAGCAAGAAACTGTTGGTTGTTGTAAATTGCTCCCAAATAGGGATTGGAGATATTATCAAATTTAGGCTTTGGAACCCAGTAGTTAGGATTTTTATCCGTTCCCATATTGGTTTTCCATTTTGTTGCATTTTGTCCCATCCCTCCTGTTAAGGCTCCTATATTTGTATCGAAAGCTACTCCGAATCCGAATTTATCTGAATAGGTAATCTCAATTATTTTAATATTTAACAGTACCTGTTTACGGCGCAGGTCAAGTTTATCAATTGCTTTTTTAATTTCCATCTGTTTGGATTTCGGGGCAAGAACAACCACACAATTGGCATCGTCAAGTGAATTAATCATAATCCGTTGTGTTTTTCCACCGGCTCTGAAGCTCATTTTGTATATTTCGGAAAGGCTTTTAGCTACATTTTCTGCCTTAAGGTAGTCGATTTGGTATACTCTAACTTCAGAAGTAGATTTTTGATAAATCTGCATATATTTACCTGATATATGATATGACAGGCCTCTGGAATCTAACAGCGCTTTAAAAACTTTCATAAGCCTTTTCAATGTAAGTTTTTTAGGAGTTTTTATCGTTAATTTTCCCTGAAGCTGATTTTCTCCGATCAGTAGTTTTTTGTTCAGCCTCGCTACAAACCTTGCAAATTCCGATAAAGAAATATTAGGAAAGTCAAATGTGATATTAGGCTTTTTCTTTATATGATTTTTTTTCTCATCATCACTTTTTCTTTTTTTATATTTTCCGAAAGGCTTTGACTTTTTATTGTCTACTACTTTAACGGTAACCTCTCTGGATATATCATTAAGATAATTATCGATATCATTTTTTATTAGAACCGGAATTTTATTTAAAATCAGTTCATTAATTGTGGAGTATATCTGAGGATAATTTTTATCAGAGTCTATGAAGGAGTTTATCTTGTCTGAGCGAAGTGGATTATCGGATGAATTACCTGCAAATGATACAGGGATATTCTGGCCAATAAAAAACATTAATATGAATAGAAATAAATGTAAAAGTTTATTTTTAGTATATGGCATTAAATACATTGATTAATAATTATTAACATAAAAATATACAGATTAATTTAATAAAAACCTGCTGGATTTTCTACGGGTTTTATTAATATAATTAATTAGATGTTGCATGAAACCTTTTTCGTGTAACATCTCCCCTGAAACAAAAATTACTATACAGTAAAATATTGCATTAAATCGTATAATTTTATTATACATTTGACAATAATGCTGTATTGCGGCGCGCTCGGAGATCGCGCCCTACCGTTTTGTTTCAGAAAAGATTAAACTTTGTCGAACAAAGAGCAACGCTAATTATACTAATAAAAAATAGAGACTTATACATATAATACAATTGCTGAGATAAATAATTTTTTAATAATATATAATTTTAAAAATAATTGCGGGTTATTTAAACAGATGTTGTACGAAAAGGTTTCATACACTTCAGGCTGTTATTATGACCTGGGATGGAACTGATTAAATATTGATTTTAGCCGGCTGTTTTCAATATGAGTATAAATCTGTGTAGTGCTGATGTCTGAATGTCCCAGCATTTCCTGAATGATCCTGAGGTCGGCGCCATTAGCTAAAAGATGACTGGCAAATGAATGTCTTATAGTATGCGGATGAATATTTTTTTTAATACCGGCCATTTTACCGGCAAGTTTAACTATATCCCATACCCTTTTCCTGGTTAATTTATTTCCGTTGTTCGAAAGAAAAACAAAAGGGCTTTCTGTTTCATATTTAAGGAGCAGAGGACGGATTTTATCAGTATAGCGTTTTAAAATCCTCTGCGCAGGAATACCGAGCGGAACAATCCTTTCCTTTTCTCCCTTGCCGTATATTCTTATAATTGCCTCATCGTATTTTATATTATTAAGTTTAAGGTCCACGGTTTCCGAGACGCGGAGACCGCAGGAATACATAATCTCAAGAATTGTTCTGTTCCTGGTAATAAGAGGGTCTCTTGATTTATTTGAAAATGCATTTAAAAGTAAGTCAACTTCGTCTATGGATAAAAACTCCGGAAGAAGACGCCACAGTTTCGGAGAAATCATTATATCTGTAATATCATAAGTGATTAATTTTTCTTGGTAGAGGTATTTGAAAAATATTTTTATAGAAACTAAGCGCCTTGCAAGTGAGGATGACTCAAGTCCATTCTCAGAACTTTCTTCAAGGAAATCGAGAATATCATCTCTTTTTATACTGTTGAAATTTTCGTTTTTTTCTTTTTTTAAGAATTCAATAAAAAAATTGATGTCGGAAATATAAGAAGAAACTGTGTTTTCACTGAGACCTTTTTCCATAAGTAGATAACCGGAAAACTGTTTCAGGATGCTTGGAATATTCATATTATTAACGATATCCTGTTAAATTTAATTTTTTCTGATAACTAAATAACGGCTGAGTTCTAACAATAGTTTTTTGTAATTGCTGTCGGGGAAATCGGAGAGACAATTTTCAGCCTGTTGATGAAGAGTTTTTATTTGTTCGAGTGTAATTTTTTCAGCGCCGGATTTTCTAACAAGATTTTTTATAATTTCCATATCTTCAACTGAAATTTTCTCTCTTCCAAGATAGGAACTAAGCAGTTCTCTTTCGGCTGACTCCAGTTTTTCAAGTGCCATGAGCATAAGGGTTGTTGGTTTTGACGCTTTGATGTCACTGCCGACTGACTTTCCTAATTTATCAGTATCGGAAAAAATACCAAGCCAATCATCTTTCAACTGGAAGGCTATGCCCAGTGATGAGGCAAAACCTGAAAGTTTTTTTATTCGGTGATCAGAATTATCAGCTGTATTTAAGGCTATTTTAGCTCCTGCTTTAACGCAGAAAGTAAGCAGAGCACCGGTTTTAAGGTAAATCATTTCTTTAACTTCCTCCGGCGTCACGTTGTTAATTGTTCTGTAGGACATTTCTACATCTATTGCTTCTCCACTGATAAGTTCTCTGGAAACTGTTTCCGCAAGGTCTCTGCATAATGACAAAGTTACATCAGGTGATACACCATTTTCTGTTGATTTCAACAAAAGAGTTAAAGCCCAGGACTGTTGGAGATCGCCTGCTAAAAGTGCAAAATCAACACCAAACTTTTTTGATCCTGAAGTGTCAAGGGAAAAGGTTTCCGCGGCATAATTTTTCAGGTTAATATGAGTAGAAGGATTACCGCGTCTTAAATCATCATTGTCAATGATATCATCATGTACGAGGGTCCAGTTATGATATATCTCAGCCGCTGCAGCAGCATAATATGCCATTTCAATGTTGCCGTTAAGTAAACCGCAGCACCATAAAACCAATGCCGGGCGAAGCCTTTTTCCCGGGTTTGACGGATATTGCAAAACTGCTTCCCTCAATTGTAACGGAGAAATTTTTGTAGGGTAATCATCAGTTTGTATTATTGCATCAATTCCATCTGATACTTTTTTTAACTCATTAAACAGTAACATTATTTTCCTAATCTGGAATATTCATTTGCAAAATAAGCAACTTTTTCTATTTCCATTGTTATATCTATTCGCTCGACAAAAACATTATTAGGTACTCTTAATGTAGCGGGAGCAAAATTTAAAATACCTGTAACCCCTGCGCTGACGAGTTTATCAGTAACTTTCTGGGCATATACTGACGGTACTGTGATAATTCCGAGCGTAATTCCTAATTCCTTTACCTTTGTTTTCATCTCAGATAATGGATAACACTTGCAGCTTGCTATTACTTTACCTATTTTCTCTTCATCAATATCAAAAGCTGCTGCTACAGACGGGGTCGAGCGCTGATAATTAGAATAAGAAAGGATCGCTTTTCCTAAGTCGCCTACTCCTACCAGGGCTATCTGCCCGGCTTTGTCATTATCGAGTATTGAGTTTATGCTGTTTAAAAGGTAGTCTATACCGTAGCCCTGTTTTGGGTTCCCTCCTGAACAGCCTATAATCATTAAATCACGCCTGACCTGGGCAGGAGTGTTATTGGCTAATTCTGCTAACTGGTGTGAGTATATATGACTTAATCTGTTGGATTTTAATTCAAGTAACTGGCGTCTGTAAATAGCCAGGCGCTCAATCGTTCTTGCAGGTATTTTTTCCTCTCTTTTCATATTACTATTCTTTCGGGTATATATAATGTAATCTTATTCACATTAAAGTAGCATTATATAACAGTAGTATCAATGCAGGTATACACTTGTAGTTTAATTTTTTTTTCTGTATTTAATAATAACTGCCGGGAAGTTTATCGAACTTTGTTATTTTATATATCAGTATTGATATAATCCAGCTGACCACAAAAATTCCAATTAAATAATATCCCAGGTTACCGATATTTTCATTTAAAGAAGCAATATAAGTCCAGAAGCTTGATTTCAATTGAAGTTTGTTTCCTATAATAGTCAGTCCTTCAAGACCGCCGATAAAAAATGCTATTAAAAAGGAGATTAAAGTTATTGTCATATTATAGAAAAGTTTTCTAGCCGGCTTTACGAAGGCCCATCCGTAAAGACCGAGCATAAGTATACCGTCGCTTGTATCAATAAGACACATTCCAGCCATAAACAGGAGGGGGAAAGTCATAATAGCCCATATAGTCATTCCTTGTGATGCCTGTGTAGCAGATATCCCGAGCAGTGCTATTTCTGTTGCTGTGTCAAAGCCGAGACCGAATAGAAAACCTACAATATACATATGATAGCTTTTGGAAACTATTTTGAACAACGGTTTGAAAATTCTTGCTAAAAAACCTCTGTTATCAAGTATTTCTTCTGCTTCTTCATGATTATAAATTATGCCTTTCCTATAGTTAATGAATACTTTAAGGATATCAATGAATATTATTAGATTTATTACAGCAATTATAAGCAGAAACAGTGAAGATACAGAAGTTCCTATTAAACCTCCTATTTTTTGAAATTCCGGAAGATTGTCCTTCACAAAAATAGTCCCAATGGCAACAAGTATAGACAAAAGAAGTACAACTGATGAATGGCCTAAAGAAAAGAAAAAACCTGTTGTAACCGGTGTTTTTTTTTCATGTAAAAATTTTCTTGTAACATTATCAATGGCGGCAATATGATCGGCATCTACCGCATGCCTAAGACCAAAACCGTAGGCTAAAAAAGATAAAGCAAGAAGTTTCGGGCTTCCGGAAAATAATAAATAGGCCAGTCCCCAGCTAAATAAATTAAACAGAATGAGAAATATGTAAATCCCGGTTATCCTGTATTTCAAGTTACTGTAACTGCTGCTGTTAAATATATTATTGAACATAGTAAAGTACTCCTGGTATTACGAAATAAAATAACGTAATACTGGCAAGCTACGTTGCAACCTGTTTTTAAAATTAATATGTAAAATATATTGAAATCATTCAGGATACAATTAACCTTTTTAAGTACAGTCTTTTGTCTCTAATATTTTTCAAAAATCAGAGATTTTTTCAGTAATATTAAAAGACATTCGGAAAAATTTAGAACCTCACTAACTGAAAATTCCAAATTATTGGAGTGTAAACGATAAGAATTATATATACACGCGTTAACGATTGATTTTACAAAAATCTCGCCACGCTATACAGTATTGATAAATAAAAATTAATCGTACCGGGTATATTATATATTTAATGTACAGATAAAAAGTATTTGTCTTTAGGAAAGTAGGAACTTTAAATGAAAAAAGATGAAAAAACTCGATTTGCTTCATTAGTTGCACACCAGCTGAAATCACCTGTAGCTGCTGCCGGAACAATGATTAAAACACTGCTGGGAGAGTTTGCAGGTTCTCTTACACCGCAGCAGAAAGATCTTTTATTAAGAGTAAATACCAGGTTAACTGAAGCGATTGACACATCGAAAAGAATGATATCTTTGGCAAATCCAAAATCCATATTAGGCGAGGATTCTAATATTATTGATATAACTCTTTTATTAAGACACTGCCATGCAAGGTATGAAGAGGAAGCAGCAATTAAGGGAATAACAATAGATGTTGATATTGAAGATGAGCCTTTATTTACAAAAGGCAGTGAATCCGCAATAACTGAAATACTCAATTCATTAATAAGTAATTCTTTAAAATACACTCCTGAAAATGGCAGGATAAGACTGAAAATATTACAGGATAGAAAAGACAAACATGACATAGTAATATCTTTTGCCGATTCAGGAATAGGTATTCCTGAGGATAAAATAGAGAAAATTTTTGAACCTTTTTACAGGTCAGCTTCAAATCAGGGATCAACTTTGCCAGGCGCAGGGCTGGGATTATCATTTGTGAAAACTGTGGTTGAAGTTTTAGGCGGCGAAATTACAGCCTCCAAGTCTGATATGGGGGGTGCTGAGTTTACCGTAAAACTGGATTCAGCTGACGCAAAAAAAGAAACTGAAAATAATAAGAATATAAAAAAACGCATGAATGTCGTTATAATAGGCGGCGTAGCTGCCGGTCCTAAAGTAGCCTCAAAAATAGTTAGGTTGGCTCCTGAAACAGATGTTACGATAATTGAAAAAGAAGACATCCTATCATATTCCGGCTGTGGACTGCCATATTATATATCCGGAATAGTCACAAAAAAATCAGAACTTTTGTCAACTGCTGTAGAGGAAGTCAGAGATCCGGTTTTCTTTCAGAATATAAAAAATGTGAATATTCTGAACCGCACTGAAGCATTAAGTATAAATAGAGAAAAGAAAGAGGTTGAAATAAGAAATCTTATAAGCGGGCATAAGTCCTTTTTAGAATATGATAAACTTGTATTAGCTACAGGTGCTAAAGCGGTACTGCCTGAAATTCGCTGTATTGAACTTAAAAATATTTTTACTCTTGACGGTGTCCATGATGCTGAAGGTATTAAACATTTTTTATCCGGGAAAAAAGCTAAAGATGTCGTTATTGTCGGTGGCGGTTTAATCGGATTGGAAATGACCGAGGCACTTGTGATGAAAGGGTGCAGGGTGACAATAATAGAAAAAAGGAAAAATGTTTTTAATATTCTTGATAAAGAAATCTCCCAACTTCTCCAAATGCACCTGGAGTCCCACGGGGTAAGGGTACTTACTGATACTGAAATTAAAAAATTCGAAGGCTCTGCAGGTAAGGTCACGGGCGTATTGACAGCTGATGAACTTATTCCGGCCGATATGGCAGTTATTGCCGCCGGTGTATTTCCTTCTACGGATTTAGCTGTGAATGCCGGTTTGGAAATTGGTGTTTCCGGTGCGATAAAAGTCAACAAAAGGATGGAAACTTCGGATAAAAATATTTTTGCCGCCGGTGACTGTGCTGAATGTTATGATATGGTGACAGGGAAACCCTGTTATGTCCCGTTAGGATCTACAGCAAATAAAGAGGGAAGGGTGGCTGCTGTGAATATCTGCAACGGTGATGAAACTTTTCCCGGGGTTAACGGTACTGTAGCATGCAAAGTATTCGATTATTATATTTCAAAAACAGGCCTGACTGAAAGAGAAGCTGTCAAAATGGGATATGATACAGTTAAAACTTTAACTGCAGGCCCCGATAGAGAACATTTCATGCCCAATGTAAAAAATTTGAAACTGAAACTGGTTGTAGACAGAAAAAGCAGGAAAGTTCTTGGTGCTCAGGCCATCGGAAACAGTAAAGGTTTTAATAAAATCGATATTATATCTGCATGTATGACAGGGAATTTAACAATTGATGATATCGCAAACCTTGATTTATGTTATGCACCCTCATTTTCTTTAGCTATTGACAATGTTATAACTGCTGCCAATGTAGCAAAAAATAAAATAGACGGTGTTTTTAAAAGCATCACTTCGGAAGAAGTATATAGAAAAATAAACAATAGAGAGGACTTTATTCTGCTTGATGTAAGAAGCCATAAAGAATATGAAGAGTTCAGAATTACCGGTTCCAAGATAATTCCCCTTGGTGTTTTAAGGAACAGGCTTTTTGAACTTCCTAAAGACAAGGAGATTATAACTTTCTGTACTATATCTTTGAGAGGGTACGAAGCCGCACTTATATTGAAAGCTGCAGGATTTAAGAATGTAAAAGTTATGGACGGCGGTATTCTTATGTGGCCTTATGAAATAATTGAAGGGTTATAGAGTAGAAAATTTTCACTGAGGTCGCGAATTTAGCTCAGTTTCGCTCCCGGTTCAAATTTATACAAAAGCCGATTCAGTAATTTTGCCTTAAATCAATAACATTGTTTAGTTAATAATACAAAGTTCATCTATAAGAAAATTTTTTTAGCATTGAGAGGTTACGTTTAGAAGCTCAATTTCCAGGGGGCAAGAGTGCGTTCGAGGATCTCTTTTCCGTGGATATAGGAGAGAAAGATACCGTAATTGGTGTAAGGTATATTCAGTGAGTCTAAATCGCGCAGTCTGGCGCAGAGTTTCTGACGGGTTATCATACAGCCGCCACAATGAATTATCAGCTTATATTCTAACAATTTTTTATTTTCCTGGAATTCCCTTCCGAAATTGTGTTCTATAACCGTTCCCGGGTAGTGTTTGTTAATATAAGCGGGAATTTGTACAGTGCCGATATCCTCTTTTATTCGGGTATGGTTACATGCTTCGACAATTAAAATTTTATCTCCTTTTTTTATGTGGTCAAGTTGTTTTATTCCGGCAGCAAATTCTGCCAATTTTCCATTAGTGATATAATTGATCATCATAATGGAAAAAGTAGTAATCTGAATATCTGAAGGTGCCCAGTCTTTCATAATATCCATTGCCTGTGAATCTGTGATAATAACTTTAGGACGTTTTGAGAAACTGTTCAGGAAATTATCAAAATTCGCTTTTTCCGAGTTATCGACGTTTCGGGCTCTTGAAAGCAGCATTCTGTAAGCGACAGGGTATGCCCGGTGACGGGTAATATATTCAACTGCCATCTGCTGAGGACGGAGAAGGCGTCCATTGGGAGTTTCTTCATCCATGGGGATGTTAAGTATATAGAATTCACCCTTTTCCAGGAAGGGGAGCAGTTCAGTGTCTGTTTTTGATAAAGTATAGTTTTTAATTATAAAATCCAGCAGTTTCTGTCTGTTTGAAGATTTAATTGTCGATATTGCGAGTTTTTTATAGAATTTTAAAAGACTGAGTTCAATTTCTATTTTTTTAATTTTTTCATTATCTGCTTCCGGTTTAAAAAGGTTATATATAATTAGGAGCTGTTTATCAAGTTCCCTTGCATTCTCAATAATAGTTTGTTCTGTCTTAAAATCGTTGGTATTAATGTCTATAATTAACAGAACAAGATCACACTCCTTCAGAACGGACTGTACTTTTTTTTTCTTTTTTTCTCCGAGAATATTTCTTTCATCGAACCCTGCTGTATCAAACAATTTTACAGGACCGAGTCCATGTATTTCCTGGAGGGTGATTTTAGTATCTGCTGTTGTGCCGGGAGTATTATCAACAATAGAAGTTTCCTGCTGTGTAAGCAAATTCATTACACAGCTTTTACCTGCATTCATTTTTCCGAATATACCAATATGCTCTCTGTTTATCATTTTACTCCATACTGTCTTTGTTTTTTTGTGTAATGTACGGCATCACCGAACACCCCAAAGGCGAGTTCAGAACCGATTTTTTTAATTCGTTTGTTTAAATCTGACTGGAAAGATAGTATATCGGATTCAAAACAGGGTTTATTATCATACAGTATATATGATTTTTTATATTTATGATCGTTAATATTTATCATAATTACGTTTGCACCTGCGAGTACTCCCTGTTCAAGACCTTTAGGGCTGAGTGCTTCCAGTGCTGTTGTAGCAGCGATATTAATATCCGGTAGATAGATTTTTGTGGCGGCTATCATTTTCAACCCCATAAGGAGTGATTTCTTTCTTGCCTTGTCATCAAAAGTACTGTAAAGATCTTTTCCCATCGGGGTGTCTCTATGAGGTATATAAGGTCCCATGCCTATCATATCGACATCGATATCTTTATAAAATTTTATATCTTTAGCAAGGTCTGCTACTGTTTGGCCGGGGAAACCTATGAGAACGCCGGTACCTAACTGATAACCTGTCTTCTTTAATATTTTAAGGCAGTTTTTTCTGTCTTCAAAGCTTGAGGATTCAGGGTGTATTTCTGCATAAAGTTTCGGGTTGGAAGTTTCTATTCTGAGCAGATAGCGCCTTGCGCCGGCTTCATACCATTTCCGGTATGTCTCTTCTGTCTGTTCACCAAGCGAAAGAGTAATTCTTAGATTGCCTTTTGTAAGTTTTCGTGTTTCATGCAGGATATCCGTAACATAGTCTACAAATTTTTTATCCTTACGTTCTCCAGCCTGAATTACTACTGAAGCGTAATTATTTCTGTAAGCAAAATTTATGCAGTCAACAACTTCTTTCCTGCTTAAAAAATAACGCCTGTATTTTTTGTTGCTTTTTCTTATACCGCAGTAGTAGCAGTCTTCTGTGCATATATTGCTCAGTTCTATCAGTCCGCGTAAAAAAACCTTATTGCCGGTGGACTGTTTTTTTTTAAGGTATGCTTTTTCAAAAAGAAGTTTCTGAGCTCTTTCGTCTTCAAGAGAAAGAAGATGTTCCAAATCTTTAACAGAAAGCTTTTCCGCATTATTTATTTTTTTAATAATTGTTTCAAACATTGTTGTATTATCGGGAAGTTTGTTATTGATTTTCTGCATAGCTGCTTATTGAGTCAAAACAGGAGGCCTGTCAAAATATAAAGTTCTCCTCCCGGTTTAAAAATATAAATCGCGTTTACCTTTGTTTTCTATTTTTTCGAGCCTGGAGACCAGTTCGTTTTTGATCTTTTCATCGGAAAATTTTGACAGTTCTCTATTAATAAGCGCATCGCCAAGATTTATGGTTGCCGGAGAAGCATAATCCATCAGGTACTCTTTCAAGGTTAACAGGGCGTTGGGAGTGCAGTATTTTTCAATGAAACCGGGTATTGCGAATTCCATGAAACGTTCTCCTGTCCTGCCTAGTCGGTAGCAGGCTGTGCAGAAACTCGGGAGGTAGCCGTTATCAATAAGTTCATAGATAATTTCGTCTATAGGACGCATGTCGCCTAGAGAGAACTGCTCTTTAAGTTTTCTCTCATCAAGCTTTGTATTTGAATATCCTCCAAGTTCGATTCTGGAGCCCGCATCAATTTGCGATACTCCAAATCCCAATAATTCCCGTCTGATATCAGGATTCTCCCTTGCTGTTAGTATCATTCCGGTATAAGGAACAGCCAGACGCAAAATAGCTACCAGACGTTTAAAATCATAGTCATTTACAAAGTATTTTTCATCTATTAATGTATTATGGACAGATTTTATTCGCGGGAAGCTTATTGTATGTGGGCCCACACCGAATTTTTCCTGTAGAAAGAGAGAATGTTGTACCATTGCAAGGACTTCAAATTTCCAGTCGTAAAGACCGAAAAGTGCTCCGATTCCGACATCATCGCAACCCGCTTCAAATGCTCTGCTTAAACCATCAAGACGGTACAGATAATCATTTTTACAGGTATTTTCGGGATGTACTTTTTTATAGGTTCCATGATGGTATGTTTCCTGAAAAATTTGATAAGTCCCTATTCCTGCTTCCTTAACAGTTTTGTAGTCATTAGTATCAAGTGGTGCTGCGTTAATATTTACTCTTCTAATTTCACCGTTGCCATGTTTAACAGAATAAACCTTTTTAACTGTATCTGCGATAAATTCAGGCGAATACTTAGGGTGTTCGCCGAAAACTAATATTAAACGTTTATGGCCGCTATCTTCAAGTGCCCTAACTTCTGAAATAATTTCCTCCTGAGAAAGAGTTTTTCTCACAGTCGTCCTTAGGCTTTTGCGGAAACCGCAATATTTGCAGTCGTTAGTGCAGTAATTGCCAATATAGAGGGGGGCAAATATAACAATTCTGTTGCCGTATACAGATCTTTTCAGTTCACGGGCGGCTTCAAAAATTTCTTCTACCAATTCCGGGCTTTCGGCGGAAAGCAGCATAGCGGTTTCTTTAACCGAAAGAGGTTTTTTAGCCATGCTTTTAGTTATGATATCCCTGACCTTATACTTGTCTTCCCCGGTATCGTTGATTAAGTCTGTAATATAATCGTCATTTATAAAATCTTCGCATACACTTGAGCGGTCTTTATAAGTTTTCATCTTTTCCAATCCGTAAAGGTTTATCTGTTCTATGCACTTTCAGCAGGGGGCGAAGCAGCAGGAAGACTTTTTAATGTTACAAAAAAAGTAGTTCCTGTTCCGAACTCACTTTTTACTTTTATAGTTCCTTTATATAGTGAAATAAGTTTTTTAAGGATTGATAATCCCAGTCCGCTCCCTTCAATATTTGCGGTCTTCTCATTTTTAAATCTGACGAATTCGCCGAAAAGACGCTTTTGCTCTTCCGGTTTCATGCCGATCCCGCCATCTTCCACGGTGATATATATACTGTCTTCTTCCTGTTCTATTTTTATATTTACATAACCATTTTCTTTATTGTATTTAACGGCATTTGAAATCAGGTTGTTGAACATTATTTCAAGCTCACTGAGTTCACCGTTCATTAATATTTTTTCCTGAGCATCGAGGTTTATACTTATATTTCTTTCATCTGCTTTCAGTTTATTTGTTTCTATGGAACGTTCGACTGCTTCAATGAGGTTAATCTGCTTTATCTTTCTTATTTTTTGTCCCGACTCAATTCGAGTGAGGTCAAGAAGGTCAAAAATAAGCTTGCGCATGCCGTTAATTCTTTCCATTGAGCGCTTAATCATATTGTCATAGCTTTTTATATCATTTCCAGCTACCCTGTCATCGATTACTCGCAAATAGCCGTCAATTGCGTTTAGAGGAGCTTTCAGCTCGTGAGACAAAACAGAAAGGAACTGAAATCTGACTTTTTTCTTGTCCTCTTCCAGTTTTTTTGCTTTGCGATGAAGAACAATATTAGTAGAAGCTTTTTTTACTACTTTTCTGAGTTCTTCAGGGGTAAAGGGCTTAGCCAGGAAATCAAAAGCCCCGCTTTTAGTGGCGCTTATAGCTACTTCCAATGAGGCGAACGCAGTCATCATAACTGTATGGGCATCGTACTTCATTTTTTTTAGCCTGTCCAGAATCTCAAGCCCGCTTATATCGTCAAGTTTATAGTCAAGCAGTATTATGTCAAACTGGGTTTTACTTAATAAATCCAAAGCCTCATTGCCTGTTGTAGCCTGACTTATTTCAAATTCAACAGTGTCATTAAAATCTCTCAATTCAAATTTATATTTACGAAGAGCCCGGAACGCGCCTCTGCGCATCCCCGGTTCATCGTCTACAACTAAGAGCTTTAAAATTAGCATTTAATTTATCCTAATAATTTATTTATTTCATTATAAAGCTGTTCGTTTCTAATATCTTTATCAAGAATTACATCAGCTTTAATCCATGAACGCATTTCATCTGTTGATACATCAAAGTGATAGCCTGTTTCGTTTGTCACATTTGTAACTATTATTACCGGGATTTTCGGGTTTGTTTTTTTTAACTTGTAGCTGAGTACAAAACCGCTGTCACTGTTTTCCATCATAAGGTCAAACACGGCAAGATCAAAATCGGTTTCCTGTATTAGCTTCTCGCCCTCAGCCTGTGAACCTCCAACAACAACTTCAAAGCCATAGCTTTTCAGATAGAACGAAATAAGTTCCTGATAATCGAAATCATCATCAACGACCAAAGCTGTTTTCCCAAAATATCTTTTTTCCTGTTCTGACATTATTTTCTCCTCTTTTATTCAATTTTAATAGTTTAATTTTTTCTTGGCAAAGAAATAGTAAATTCTGTCCAGGTGGGGCCCTTTTCAGGTTCCGCATTGGTTTTTACTGTAATATTGCCTTTATGTGTTTTTATAATACCGTAAGAAACGGCCAGGCCCAAACCGGTGCCCTTTCCAATCTGCTTAGTGGTAAAGAGCGGTTCAAAAATTTTATTAATGTATTTTTGCTGAATGCCGCTGCCTTCGTCCTTTATTTTTACATAAATTTTATCTTCATTATCATAGGCCTGAATATTAATAGTGCCTTTTTCCTGCATTGCGTCAATAGCATTCACAATCAGGTTTACAAGAACCTGAGTAATTTTATCTCCGTGTACTTCCGCAATCGGGTCATTAAAATTAGAGTCAATTATAATATTGACCTCTTCAGGTTTTATGATTGTCTTAAGAGAATTTTTGATTAACTTATCAATGTTAGTAAGTTCAATGTCAAGTGTGTTTTTCCTGGAAAAATTTAGCAGTCCTGAAACAATTTTTTTACATCTTTTAGCCTGTTCCACTATCAAATCAATGTCTTCTTTATACTCTTCGAGTTCCGGAGTCTCTGAAATCTCTTCCAGCAAACCGGAGGCATTAAGCAGAATGACACCAAGCGGATTATTTATTTCATGGGCAATACCTGCAGAAAGCTGACCCATGCTGGCAAGCTTTTCCGCATTGAAAAGAGCTTCCTGAGTTTTTTCCAGGCTGGTTTTCGATATTTTAAGATCTTCAAGTGAATTTTTAAGACGTTCTATTGTATAGGGAAGGCACATTTCATTTTCAGCAAGACCTGCGTATATTGCCTGCGCATGTTCACGGCAGGTTTCATATCCGCATGCCCCGCAATTCAGCTCGTCTTCAATTGTATATTTACCGAGTTTTTCCAGAATAGTTACTATTTTTTTGTTAGGTGGCTCTGTGAACCTTATGTCCGAAGCACGGAAGATAGCTTTCATATCCAGTTCCTGATTCAGTAAACCGTGAAACATATCCCTGTTTATATGTAAATCAGAATATTCAAAACGGGATTTAACGTAGTTACTTACAGCTGTACGGCGTGCGAAATATGATTGTTTTTCTTCAGAAGGCATGCCTGCGCCCATGATACATCCCTGACAGCATAAAACTTCAAGCAGTTTAGAGTCAAACTTTTTATTATGATATTCATCTAATGCTCTGACAAAGTCCTCTTTCCCGTCTGCCGTAAGAATATGTGAATTCAGCAGGTTTACTCTCATGTCAGCTGCCTGAAGCATCCCGCCGCGAAGCGGGAACAGTGCTCCGAGCCCGGGTTTCGGGGGGTCAAAATCCCGGGGAGTAAGTTTTTCACCGTCAATTTCTTCAGCTTCAAACATTTCAATAAGTTCCTGAAATGTAAGAACGCTTGCAATTTCAGTGGAGCCGTCTTCTGTAGGATACTTCAGAGCTTCTGCCTTTTTGGATATACACGGTCCGATAAAAACGGTTTTTATATCGCCGTATATAATTCTCAGGGCCCTTGAAGTAGCTATCATCGGCGACACTATCGGTGCAAGATAGCTGAAAAGGATAGGGTGATATTTCTCAACAAATGATACAATTCCCGGGCAGGTAGTTGCAATATATGATTTGTCCGGATTATTAAAAACCAGTTCTTTATAGGCATGGGCTACAAAATCTGCACCGAAAGCGACTTCGCAAACATGATCAAAGCCTAATTCTTTAATCATGCTTACCAGGCGTCCGGCATTTATTCCCTGAAAAGCAGCCGGAAAACTCGGTGCAACTATTGCAATAGTTTTTATGTCTGATTTCAGAATATCATTTGTTTCATCAATGGACCCGTAATATTTTTTTGCTTTCTGGCTGCAGACAAGTACACAATGTCCGCAGCCTATGCAGCGTTCGGGTATGACTTCTGCCTGTCCATTGGATACACGTATAGCTTTAGCAGGACAGCTTCGTATACACGTATAGCACATCCTGCATCTTTCCTTAATAGTAGTAACTAATGTTATATTATTATCCACTTCTGTGACTAATTCCTGTATTGATTTTAAGTTCAGTTTTAAAATTAAATGAGAACATCTCTTTTAGTATAATTTGTATGAAGAAGTTCATGACTTTTATGACTTAAAGGCTCCCCGAGAAATTCTTTGTATAACTGCTGAACAGCTTTATTTTTATGAGAGGTTCTCAGTTTTTCACTTTTGTCAATCGAATATAGAGATTTAAGTCTAACCTTTATTTTTTCAATGTCTGTATTCCTGGGCTGTCCCCCGCCTGCAATACATCCGCCGGGGCATGTCATTACTTCGATGAAATGTAGATCCTTTCTACCTGATTTTATCTGTTCAAGCAGCTGTTGTGCATTACCTACACCGTTTACTACTGCTATGCCGAGTTCCAGACCGTTAATATTCAGTTTGGCTTCCTTTATGCCTTTTACCCCTCTTACTTCTTCAATCTGTAAAGATTTTAACTCACTGCCGGTAAGCATGTGATATGCTGTGCGAACGGCAGCTTCCATTACACCGCCTGTTCCTCCGAAGAGTTTCCCGGCAGAACTTCTTATGCCAAAAGGAGTGTCTGCTTTGTCTTCAGGCAGAGAACCAAAATCTATTCCGTATGTTTTTATCATCCTGGCTAACTCTCTGGTGGAAATAGTTGCATCGATATCCGGGACCTGGTCTCTTCCCATTCCCGGTCTTGCAGCCTCAAATTTTTTAGCAGTACAGGGCATAACAGAAACACTGAATATATTTTCAGGATCGATTCCTTCTTTTTTCGCAAAATATGTTTTAATTATTGCGCCCAGCATCTGCTGAGGGCTTTTACAGGTTGAAATATTTTCCAGAAATCCAGGATAAAACTGTTCAACATATTTAATCCAGCCTGGAGAGCAGCTTGTCATCAACGGGAGTTTTCCGCCTGACTGAATGCGCTGAATCAATTCTGATGCTTCCTCCATAATAGTCAGGTCGGCAGAAAAACTTGTGTCAAATACACGATCAAATCCCATTCTCCTTAGAGCTGTCACCATTTTGCCGTTGACATCTGTGCCCGGTTCTATACCGAATTCTTCGGCTATGGATACCGAAATAGCAGGAGCGTGCTGTACAACAACAATTTTTTTCGGGTTATTCAACGCGTCTGTGACCTGCTTTGTGAAACTGTTTTCACGCAATGCTCCGGTTGGGCAGACCATAATGCATTGGCCGCAATATATACAGCTGGATATATTGAGTCCCTGATTGAAAGCCGGAGCTATAACAGTGCTGCTGCCTCTGCCTACAAAGTCAATTGCAGAAACATTTTGAATTTCCTCACAGACTCTTACACATTTTCCGCATAGAATACATTTAGACTGGTCCCTTACAATAGCAGGACTGGTACAGTCAACTGTATTTCTGGTTTTATGTTTTCCAACAAACCTTCTTTCCCTTATACCATACTGATCAGCCAAATTCTGAAGTTGGCAGTTGCCGTTTCTTACGCAGTATAAACAGTCATCAGGATGGTTGGCCAGCAAAAGCTCTATAACGGTTTTTCTTGCCTTTATCACACGGGGAGAATTAGTTATAATGTTCATCCCTTCCTGTACAGGATAAGAACAGCTGGGTACCAGTCCGGGCATTCCTTCGACTTCCACGCAGCATATTCTGCAGGCGCCGCTCGGAAGAAAGTCATCCATATGACAAAGAGTGGGAATGTTTATTCCTGCACGCTTGACAGCTGACAGAATAGTCTCTTCCGGTTTGGCATCTATAATTCTATTATTAACTGTAATTTCAAACATTTTAAACACCTCTATGATTGTAACTTTTAATCTATAACTATTGCATCAAACTTGCAGGTTTCTATGCAGGCTCCGCAACCGATACATAGGTCTGTGACAATATAATGAGGACTTCTTTTAGCGCCTTTTACTGCACCTGTCGGACATTTCTGGGCGCATGCGGTACAACCTACACAGTTGGCTTCTATAATTTTGTAATTAATAAGGTCTCTGCATACTCCGGCCGGACATTTTCTTTCATATATGTGGGCTTCATATTCTTCTCTAAACCATTTCAAAGTACTTAAAACTGGATTCGGGGCGGTTTGTCCAAGACCGCAGAGACTCGTATCCTGGATGACTTTTGCGAGCCTTTCAAGATACATCAAACCTTTGAAACGCTGAAGGGCCTGAGTCGGTGATTCGTCTTTTCTGCCGTGGGTAATATCTTCAAGAATGCCAAGCATATGGCGAGTGCCTTCACGGCATGGAATACATTTACCGCAGCTTTCTCTTTGTATAAAGTCCATAAAAAATTTTGCAAGGTCAACCATGCAGGTGCTTTCATCCATTACAACCAATCCGCCGGAGCCCATCATGGCACCTACGTTTTTCAGTGATTCATAATCTATTTCAATGTCGACGAACTCGGTAGGGATACAGCCGCCTGAAGGGCCTCCGATTTGAACAGCCTTATAATTTTTATCATTCGGGATTCCGCCTCCGATTTCAAAAACTATCTCACTTAGTTTTGTGCCCATAGCAACCTCAACGAGACCGGTCCTGTTGATCCTGCCTGAAAGTGCAAATACTTTAGTGCCTTTACTGGATTTAGTTCCAATTGAATTAAAAGCAGCACTTCCCGAGTCAATAATTCCGGGAACGTTTGCATAGGTTTCGACGTTGTTTATTACGGAAGGTTTGCCGAATAAACCTTTTACAGCCGGAAACGGCGGACGGGGACGCGGCATTCCGCGTTTACCTTCAATACTGTGTATAAGGGCAGTTTCTTCGCCGCAGACAAAAGCACCGGCGCCTTTTTTGATAATTATGTCAAGGCTGAAATCGGTATTCATGATGTTACTTCCGAGAAGACCGTATTCCTTAGCCTGTCTGATTGCTGTTTCAAGTCTTGATATTGCGAGAGGATATTCAGCGCGAATATATATATATGCTTTTGTTGCGCCTATGGCATATGCGCCAATCGCCAGTCCTTCAAGCAGTCGATGAGGGTCACCTTCTATTACCGCTCTGTCCATAAAGGCTCCCGGGTCACCTTCATCTGCATTACATATCATATATTTCTGGGAACTTTCGGTATTTAAAGCAAATTTCCATTTTCTCCCAGTGAGGAAACCGCCGCCGCCTCTCCCGCGAAGACCGCTTTCTTCAATAATATTACAGACTTCAGGAGTTTTATATTTATATTCTCTGAGAACTTTTGTAAATGCTCTGTATCCGCCAAAAGCAATATATTCATCGATATTTGTTGGATCTATAATTCCGCAGTTTTTCAACACTAACCTGGTTTGTCTTTGGAAAAAGGGATGTTCATCAAGGTAAGCTAACCCTTCCCATCCTTCAAAATTACTGTTTCTGTGCTGTCCCATAAAATTTTCCGTCTTGATTTCATGTCCCAAGACAGCTTCTATAATATCAACTGCATTTGATTCTGTTACATTTTTAAATGTAAGCCTTGTTCTGCCCGGAATCTGTACGTCCATAATAGGCTCTTCCGCGCAAAGTCCGATACAGCCTACTTTTACCAGGTTAATATCTTTGTTTTTGATGTATTCTTCCAGTTTTGTTAATACTTTATTCGCCCCGGCACTTAATCCGCATGTCGCTGTACCAAGGAAAACGGTAGGAAGTTTTATTTTGCTTCTTGTATTAGATAAAATATAATCTTTTATATAACTGTCATTTATATTTTTTTCATCTTTTTGTGACAGGATATTCTTCAGTATTTCCTTGTTCATAATACCCTCTTACCTATTCTTCTAAAGTTTTTCTGTTTTTATATGATCCTATAATTTTTTCTATATCTGAAGGGACCAGGTTAGCATGAAATTCACCGTTTATGCTTATCACCGGAGCAAGCCCGCAGGCGCCGATACAGGCTACAACCTCAATACTGAACATGCCGTCTCTTGTTGTCTCTCCGGCTTTGATATTCAGCATTGCCTCTAAAGCCGAAAGTACATTCGCTGAACCTTTTACATGACATGCTGTCCCACGGCAGACCTGAATATGATACTTCCCGTAAGGTTGGAATCTAAACTGGTTATAAAAGGTGGCGACACCGTATATTTTACTGGTCGGCAGGTTTAAAAGTCCGCCGACTCTGGCAACAGAATCCTTAGATAGGAATCCAAGTTCATGTTGTATTTCCTGCAGTAAAGGTATTAAGGAATCTCTTTTCGATCCCCGGTATTTACTGAAAATCTTTTTATATATATGCTCTTCCATTCTACTATACCTTAAATAAGTTAATAATTACTAAACAATGCAATCAAATTAAGTAAAAAAATTTCAAAGGGATATCCTTGAAATGTCAAAGTACCGGCACGAAAACTTTTTTGTATCCGACAAATATATTCCTGTTCAGCTCCGGCTTTAAGGCTTTCCTTAACACCTAAAACCTAATACAAATTGATAAGAAGTATTATCATTAAAAACGAGCTAAAAAACCGGCCGGTTAAAAACAGTACTTCAACTGCTTAATCTATAGATACTGACTGTTACTGGAAAATATGAAAATTCCCTTCTGGGTTGAATTAAAGAAAAATAAGTTATTTAGGATTATTTGCTGTGAATATGTGTAACTAAAACGTTTTTCCTTTTTATAACTTGTTTTTTATCGTGTTCAGAAGAGTTTGAGGATTAATGGGTTTCTGGAAAATACCGTTTAAACCGAGTTCCGTATAATTGACTGTGTCATTTAAGTTATCACCAATGGAGCTTAACATGTATACAGGCACATTGTCTGATAAAAGCCTTACTTCCTTTACAAAATTTACTCCGGCATCTACTTCTTCCATCATCAAATCCACTATAGTGAGATCGGGACTGCATTGTTTAAATTTTTTTATACCTTCTTCCGCCGAGGAGGCTTCTTCCATAATATATCCGTTCTGTTCAAGAATAAATTTTAAAGAATTGCGTACATCCTGATCATCGTCTACACAGAGGATTACATATTTATTGTCTCTCATAACAACACCTGGGTTTTGAAATTAATAATATAAAATTAAACTGTATTTTTCTTAATACAATATTTTAAAAAATTTGCGGCCTTAAATAAATTAGCTTCAGCTTGTTCTGATAAAGCTTCACTGTAACTGTTGAAATCATACCCTCTTATACCAAGGATATAGGCTTCCGGTTTTCTATTAAAAAGTTTTAATGTTAGCCCGATTAAGTTTTCAGGAGTTATGCTGTGGCTTGAAAATTTTATTTCTTCAGCCGGTTCTATCTTTTTAAAATAAAAAGGTTTACTGCAGCTTACATCGGCGTCAGCAAAAATTACAGTATCATGTTTGGATATCTCAATGGCATCTTCAACAGTCAACTGGTAATTACTCTCTACCGTAAGATTAGGATAATTTCCATTATTAAACAATTCGGCTAATGCAGGCCCCAGACCGTCATCAAGACGGCCCGGATTGCCGTAGCCTATTAATAAAATATTGCTCACACTGACTTAGTTCCTTGATTCAGTTTGAATTATATGGCCATCATTGTCAAGCAGTTCAAACTTCAACGGCATTTTGCCTAAAGCGTGTGTAGCGCATGACAGGCATGGATCATAGGCTCTTATTGCTACTTCCACTTCATTCATAAGCGGTTCAGTAATTTCAGGTTTGCCGGAAATTCTTTCTTCCGCGACTTTTTTAACAGCCTGATTCATCGGTTCATTATTACTTGTAGTCGAGACTATAAGATTGGCCATAGTAATCTGATCATTGTCATTGACCTGATAATGATGGAATAAAGTACCTCTCGGTGCTTCAATAATACCGACACCTTCATTCCTTCTTTCTCCGGAAACGACAAGGTCATTGCCCTGTAAATCGTCATCATTGAGAAGGCTTTTGATAACTTCAACAGAATGAAGCATTTCAATCATTCTGGCCCAATGGTAAGCCATTGTAATATTATTGGGCTTATTGTCGGTTACAGCCATGAACTCTTTTCTTGCTGCTTCCGCTTCAGGAGTGTCAATGTAATCACAAACATTTACTCTTGCAAGGGGACCAACCCTGTACCAGCCGTTTTCATGTCCAATTTCACGGATAAACGGGAATTTCATATATGACCAGGACTTGACTTCTTCTGCGATATAATGATGATATTTCTGGTTGTCAAGATGGTCAAATATTTTGTTTCCGTCTTTATCTATTGCGCGGACACCGCCGTCATAGAAGTCCATTGCACCGTCTTTGCGGACAATCCCAAGATGGTTAGAGTCAAAAGAACCGAAAGAAGCGATCTTATCAAGATTATCTATAGTATAATCTTTTGCTATTTTTAACGCTCCGCGGGACCATTCAAGTATTTGTTCAATATCCTTAAGGAAGTTATCACGCTCTTCAATAGAAAGATTTTTATTAATGCCGCCCGGGATTGCGCCGGTACCATGTATCTTCTTGCCGGCTGTTGCTTTGATGAGTTCCTGTCCGTATTTACGCAGCATAACCCCCTGTACCGCCAAGTCGGGATGTTTTTCTATTACGCCGATAACGTTGCGGATTGCAGGATCAGCATCAAAACCGAAAAGAAGATCCGGAGAACAGAGATGGAAAAAATGCAGGGCGTGTGACTGCAGCATCTGTCCGTAATGCATTAACCTGCGCATCTTTTCCGCGGTAGGCGTAAGTTTGTCAGCTCCGACTATTACATCCATTGCTTTAGCCGCTGCAAGATGGTGGCTTACCGGACAGATTCCGCATAGACGCTGTACCAGTACAGGTACTTCCCAGTAGGGACGGCCGAGTATGAAACGTTCAAATCCTCTGAACTCGACAATATGCAATCTGCTTTGAGTTACTTTATTATTGTCATCCAGCTGAATGGTCACTTTTCCGTGCCCTTCAACTCTCGTGACAGGTTCAATAACAATTTTTTTCATTATTTTATTCCTCCAATGAAACTTGATATAATTTTAACCCGCTGAACTAATCATACTTGATCAACTCATAAGGAAGATCCAGCGGTTTATCAGTTAATAATGCAACTAAAGCCTGCCATAGTGTTTCAGCAGGAGGCGGACATCCCGGCAAATGGTAATCCATCTTGACGATTTCGCTGCATGGATAAACTTTATCCAGTAGTAAAGGAATATCCGGACCGTTAGGAGCTTTACCTGTAGGATTATATATTGTCGGTCCTTCGAGGTAAGCCTTTTGCAGGCATTCCTGCAGTGGAATTCCGTTGCGCATAGCCGGGATTCCGCCCATTATAGCGCAGTCACCAACTGAGATCAATATATCGCAGTTTCTACGGAAGTCCTGTAGATTGTGTGCATTTTCCTCGTTTGCACATCCGCCTTCTATGAGTCCTACGGCGCAGCGCTCTGTGAATTTCTTAATGTCATCTACCGGTGATTTATTGAATTCAACCAGTTCGACCAGCTTTAAAATTTTATCGTCAATATCAAGCAAAGACATATGACAGCCGAAACAACCGGCTAATGAAGCTGTAGCAACTTTAGGTTTTCCCATGATTTATATCCTTTGTTTTTAGCTTGATTGATTCTTGTTTTCAATTTCGGAACCGATCGGCTTGTTATCGTATAAGCGTTCGCCAATAGGTACTGCATAACCTACTCTTTTCTTGAGTAAAGCACCAACCGGGCATACTTCGACCGCTTTGTCGGTGACATCGATTTCTGTATCGCTGAGTTTGGCTTCAGAATTTACCGCTACTCTCTTATCCGGCCCGCGGTCCACGAACTCAAAAACATTTTTGCCGTCAATATCCTGTGAAGCCCGAACACATCTGCCGCAGAGTACGCAGCGGTTTCTGTCAATGAAGATATCTTTATGCGAAGCATCAATATCTCTTTTTGGGAACAGGTAAGGGTATTTAGGAGCGAGTACACCAAGTCTGTATGCCAAAGCCTGCAGCTCGCAGTTACCGCTTTTTTCACAGAACATGCAATAGTGGTTACCTTCTACGAACAGCATTTCAATAATATCTTTTCTGATCTGCTGTACTTCTTCTGAACTGTTGTCAACAGTGATTCCCTCGGCGATCGGCTGAGTACATGCTGCCTGAGCTCTTCCATTGACAAAAACTGTACATACACGGCAGCTTCCGTGCGGCTGCAAACCTTCGTACGTACAAAGACGCGGGATATATATACCGGCAGCATCTGCTGCTTCCATTATCGTCTGTCCGGGTTTGCCTTTGATATCAACATTATCAATTTTAAAAGTAATGTCTGCCATTATTAATCTCCTTATTCTGTAGTATATACAACAGATTTGCGTTCTGCTATTTTTTCGCTGTCTTTAAGAGCTTTTGAAATATCGAATGACGGATTCATTCCGGTTTCATCTGTTTTGACCAGATTTTCATATAATGTTCTGAAATTCTGCAATGAAGTAAGGATCGGGTTTGCAGAGGTCTGTCCCAGACCGCATCTGCTTGCTAACTTTACTGTTTTACCTAAAGATTCAAGATTGCTTATATCTGTAGTCAAACCTTTACCGTTAATTATTTTTTCAAGGGTATCCTTGAGCAGTACATTTCCCACCCTGCATGGTGTACAGTAACCGCAGCTCTCTTCAATAAAGAATTCCATGAAATAATCTACGACTTCCAGAAGGTTGCGGTCCCTGCTGAATACCATTATTGAACCGCCGGTCGCCAGGTCATCATAACATATTTTTCTGCCGAAATCGTTAGCAGCTACCAAAGTACCGGAAGGTCCGCCCATTTGTACGGCGGCAGTGTCTTTGGCTCCGGTTTTTTCCAGTACTTCTGAAACTGTTGTTCCGAAGGGCAGTTCATAGACTCCGGGTTTTTCGCAGTCGCCTGATATGCTTAAAACTTTAGTTCCCTTGCTGCCTGCTGATCCTCTGGCGGCAAACCATGCGGCGCCTTTTTCGATAATTTTAACTACGCATGCAAGAGTTTCGACATTATTTACACAGGTCGGAAGGCCGAGATAGCCTTTCTGGGCAGGGAATGGAGGGCGGGTCTTGGGGTCGCCGCGGCTTCCTTCACAGGAACTTATAAGTGCCGTTTCTTCTCCGCATACATAAGCACCCGCTCCCATTTGAATACGAATATCAAAATCAAATGCGGATTTACTTTTCAGGAGTCCGCCTAAACGTTTTTTGGGGGAAATATTTTTCCCGAGTAGACCATTTTCACGCCGTTTAGCCAGTTTTTCTTCAAGGAATTTTCTCAGATAAGCATACTCACCCCTGAGATAAAGAATACCGGTGTCTGCTCCGATTGCGTATCCGGCAATAGTCATTCCCTCAAAAACCATGTCAGGACACTCTGTAAGGATAGCTCTGTCTTTGAACGTTCCGGGTTCGCCTTCATCAGCATTACAGATAATAGCTTTTTTATCTCCTTCAGCCGCACGGGTGAAATCCCATTTCATTCCTGTTGGAAAGCCTGCTCCTCCACGTCCTCTTAAACTTGCGGCTTTGACATTGCGTATTACTTCTTTAGGGCTTGAAGATAATGCTTCTTTTAGAGCCGCGCCGGAAACATATTCCGAAAAAACAATTTCACCCTTCTGGTGAATGTTATTCATTACCATGGAATTAACAAGAGGGTTCCCATTGTTGCCATCACCCGGTTCAGCCACGAGTTTTTTCGGGTCTCCGCTTTCTTTCAAGGTTGATATAATCTGTCCGGCCTTATCAGCTGTCAGGTTTGTAACAATTTCATCATTTATCATGATTGCAGGTGCCTGATCGCACATACCGATACAAGGTGTTTTTTCCAGCGTAAATTTTCCGTCGGCTGTTGTTTCCCCGCAATTGATGCCGAGTTCTTTTTCAAAAGCAGAGATAATTGAATCAGATCCGGCCTGCCTGTCTATAATGTCGTCACAGACACGGATTACAAAATTACCTTTCTGGTCTTTTGAAAGGAATGCATAAAAAGACACTACACTTTCTACCTCGACTCTGTGTACAGAAACTTCAGAAGCAATTAAATTAATCGCTTCATCTGATACACAGCCAAATTTTTCCTGAACATCTCTCACGATATCCATAAGTCTGCTGCGGTCATTTCCGCAGGCCTTGCAGATATCAGCGATTTCTTTTTTCAGGTCCTTAGGAGTCGTCGTCATTTACATCGTCCCTTCTGTATTCTTTGTTAATAGTTTAAAAATCACTATTTTAGATTTTATTTTAATTACTAATTTTAGAAAATTAAATCGGCTTTTGTACAAATCATTGAATTAATTGAGAAAATTACTTTAAATTTATTCCGGTTGTTCCCATAATTAATCCGGAATGAAGCACCCCCTTCTGCTGCTTCAGCTTGTCTGATAGATGTTTTACTTCTTTCGGGTTTCCTTTTACCATTATCATTTCAGCACAGATTTCATGCGTTAAATGTACATGAGTTGAGGCAAGGACAATATTATGGCTGGAATGCTGTAGATCAGTAAGTTTTTCACTGAGTTCTCTGCGTTTATGATCATATATAAGTGTTATAGTTCCGACAGTTTCATCCTGATTATCACGCCATTCCTCTGCTACAATCTGGTCTCTTATCATATCCCTTATAAATTCCGATCTGTTTGCATAACCGCTTTCCCTGACCATTTTGTCAAGTTTATTAAACAAGCTGTCTTCTATTGAAAAACTTAATCTTGTGAGGCTCGGCATTATACTTTCCCTTAATATCACGCTTCTATATTGTATATGCTTATATAATCGGTATTTATCAGTTAGTAAATTTATATCGTTTAATTGAAATGAAAAACCGAAAACCGAAAAAAATAAAAAAAAATCCAATTAAATTTGAATACACATTTATCTTTATTTCTGAGTTTTTTTTTAGGTTTAAGCGTCCATATAAACTGCTGATGATACTTTTCCGCAGCAGCATTTAATTATAATTAACCACATAAAATACAGTTTTTAAAATTTACATGCAGCATATTCGGTTTTTTATTCAGAAAAAATAATTTAAATATGTTGATAATTGGAAAATTATGGCATATAATGGAAACAAATGGAATAAGGAAATGTTTTATGTTATCCTTTTGCGGACAGGACAGAAGCAGGTTAGATGCTAACGGACGTATAAAATTAAGTCCCCGTTTCATTTCTGATTTTCAGAAAAACGGAGGGGGAGAGGTCGTTCTTCACTGTTTGCCGGAAGGAGCGCTGGCGGTTTACCCTGAAAAAAATTATTTAAAGATGCGTGAAGACGGGAACGAACTGGCGGAAAAAGCAGGATTAAGCATGGTATCCCGGAGAAAGATGAGAAGATTCGGCGCTTTGTCCAGAACTGAAAAAATAACTTCACAGGGACGGATTACAGTACCGGCACCGTATAGGGAATATGCTTCTTTAACACCGGGTGAGGAGGTAACTGTTGTCGGGTGTGAAATCGGTGTTGAAATATGGAGTACATCGCAGTGGGCATCAGAGATGGAAATAATCAACTCACATTTTCGTGAAAAAGGCGAACGTGAAATGTCGTCTGACTTGTTGCATTAAAGAAAAGAAACCTGAAATTTATCGGGGAGTAATAATAATATAAACATTATCGGAGGTGGAAAATGAGGACAAAAGAGCATTTGGAATCTTATTTGTATTCCACGGCAAATGAATTAACTGAACTTAATTCGATAAGCTGGCCCGAGAATAGGAAGAAACTTGAAAGGCGCATAAGTTCATTGGAATCTTTTATTCAAAAAACTATTTTTGAGTTGAATTTGAATAAATAACACCCAAATTTTTTAAGTTGTTTTATTTGGATACTTATGTACCGTTCAGCTCTCTGAATTCTCCTTTTTATTCGTTAATTGAATCGTAAGTCTGTCTGATCTGTTTAACATTTTCCTGTATTTTATCCACGTTGTCCAGTGCCTGCACTAACTTCTTACTTTTGAACATCTTATTCATCGTCTGTATTTCCCGGTCCAGTGCAATAATTTTTTGGCCGGTTACGTATAGATTATCTGAAAGTGTTTTTATCTGTTTAGACTCATCGATTGCATTTTGTATATCTTTTGTTACTTCAGTCGTATTTAATTTTAAAGGTTTGCGGGGGCGGTCAAGTTTATTGCTGATTTCTAGAAGCAATATTATAATAATTACTGATGAAATAATAAGTACGCACGCTGATATCTGGTTGAAGCTAAGTCTGATTTTTTCCATAATTATTCTTCGGTCCTTCTTTGGATGATGCACGAAAAAGGTTGTCTTCAGTGAGTCCGCATAAGGACGCAATGTGTGGAACCTTTCCGTTTAACATTTAATTATTAATAATATGATTCCTGGATTTACAGAGATAAATTATAAAGTATATTTTTTTTATTAATTTTCGACCTTATCATTCGATACAGGTCATACCGACGGTATGATGGATAAATAAATTAAATCGGATTTTGTATAAAAAGTTAAAAGTTTAACGTTCTGTATAAATCATTATTTTCGAGGTGTTTTAATAAAATATTAAGGAAAATTTATATTTTATTAGCTTTACAAAAATAATATATTAAATTAGAATTAATTACCATTAGTTTTTTTAGTTTTTAGAAAAAAATTGTAAAAAGGAGCTAGCAAATGTACGAACTAGACAAATTCATGGCCGAACTTGAGAGGAAGAACCCAGCTCAGCCGGAGTTTATTCAGGCGGCAAAAGAAGTACTTGAAACAGTTATTGACTTTGTTAACGAGAATCCACGCTATGTTCAGGGAAAAGTATTAGAGAGAATGACTGAGCCTGACAGAGTTTTCAGTTTTAAAGTTGAGTGGGAAGATGATAATGGAGAGATTCAGGTAAATAAAGGCTATCGTGTTCAGTTCAACAATGCTATTGGCCCATACAAAGGCGGACTCAGGTTCCACCCGAGCGTAACTTTAGGCGGATTGAAGTTTTTAGGCTTTGAACAGACTTTTAAAAACAGCTTAACAACACTTCCGATGGGTGGCGGAAAAGGCGGAACGGATTTCAACCCGAAAGGGAAGTCAGATTCTGAAATTCAGAGATTCTGCAGATCCTTTATGACAGAACTTCAGAAATATATCGGACCGAGTACAGATGTACCTGCAGGAGATATTGGAGTCGGAGGTAGAGAAATTGGTTTCATGTATGGCCAGTATAAAAGGTTGAGAAGCGAAAATACAGGTGTTCTTACAGGTAAAGGTATGAACTGGGGCGGCTCATTAATCAGACCTGAAGCTACAGGTTTCGGCGCTGTTTATTACGGCGATGAAATGTTAAAGGTACAGGGCGAATCGTACAAAGGAAAAAGAATATCGGTATCAGGTTTCGGGAATGTCACCTGGGGTGTATGCATGAAAGCAGCAGAACTTGGTGCTAAAGTTGTGACAATTTCAGGTCCTGACGGCTATATCCTTGACGAAGAAGGTGTTAATACTCCTGAAAAATGGGAATACCTGTTGGAGCTTAGAGCTTCGAACAACGATGTTGTAGCACCGTATGCAGAAGAATTTGACGCTAAGTTCTTCCCGGGAGAAAAACCGTGGGGTGTAAAAGTTGATATGGCATTCCCATGTGCTATTCAGAACGAACTTAACAGTGATGATGCTCAGGCTCTCATCGATAACGGCTGTAAATATGTAGTGGAAACTTCTAATATGGGCTGTACTGCAGATGCTGTCAGCAAATTCCATGAAGCGAAAGTACTCTTTGCTCCGGGTAAAGCTGCTAATGCAGGCGGTGTAGCTGTATCAGGACTTGAAATGAGTCAGAATGGTATGAAACTTTCATGGCCGAAAGAAGAAGTAGATGAAAGACTCAAACATATTATGTCTTCAATTCACCATGCAGGTATGACTTACGGACAGGATGAGACAGGCTATATAAACTATGTCAAAGGTTCTAATATCGCAGGATTTAAAAAAGTTGCCGATGCAATGTTAGACCTCGGATTCTAAGTAAGCGCTTAAACGAATGTTTTTTTCGTTCAGTATTTAATTAGAGAGGCACCCGGTTTGATTCGGGTGCCTTACTTTTGGGTTTATAGGCTCAAATATGCGTATGTTTTAGAAATCGTGATACTCAAAAGCGTTTTTTTGAATCCTTTTGTGAAAGACATAAGGTGATTAATTTTCTATTTTAAGTATCGATATTGAAAAGAATGAAAATTAGATAAAATGAAAAAAAAGTTATTATAAATATTTTCTTAATAACAAATTGTAAATAGTAGAATGGAAAAGGGAAATGAAAAAAAAGTTATTAATTTCGTTTGCTTTGCTTTGTTCGCTTTTGTTAAGCGGCCTTCATGCAGAAAACAAAACCAATGATTTTTATGATGATGCAGAAAAACAGAATTTAAAAACTAACAGCATCAAGGTTACCGGAGAAGTGGAAACTCCTTATACAGTGGATTTTTCCAGGCTTCCCGAAAGAAGTGTAATTGTAAGAGAAACTGTTTTAAAGGATGGAAAAGCCAAATTCATTGGTGCATACAAATATACAGGCTATTCTCTTTATGATATAATGAATTCAGCAGGAATAAAAAAAGCAAAAGGCAACACTTATAATCCGTTCATAGAATTATACCTTGTAATAGAAAATGCTGTAGGCGAAAAAACAGTAGTTACCTGGGCTGAGATATATTATGCGAATAACAGATATAAAAATATTATAGCCACAGAAGTTACCCCTGTGCTACCTTCATTTTCCGATGCTGAATGGCCTATACCGGAAAAAATGAAACTTGTCATAGGAAAGGATCTGCTGTCTGAAAGAAACATTGATTCTCCAAACAAAATTACACTTAAGTCATTAAATATACAGGATGTAGATACTTCTAAAAAGCCTTCCTCTTTCTGCCCGGCTTTCAAAATAAGAAAAGACGGTAAACAAATTGGTAATATAACACAATTTCCTTCATACTACAGCCAATACAATTATCCAACAGTATTTTTCGGACATGGGAGGGGTTTCCACGGGATACACGGATTTTCAGGTGTACCGCTTCAATATGTGCTAAAACCGTTTTTCCCTGTGAATAAAGAAAATATTAAAACAGGCCTGTTTTCTATTGTAGCAGCAGATGGCTATTACGCTGCATTTTCCTATAGCGAAATAGTAAACCGCAATGACCAGTCCTACATACTGCTTATTGATGAAGGTAAAACAAAAATAGGAAAATTCAGGCTCTTCCCGAGCTGTGATTTTTTCGCGGACAGATCAATTAAATGTCTATCAGAAATTCGTTTTAAAAACAATTGAGCTTATGGAAAATTTTAATTCGCCAAATAGCTCTTTTATTTAAAGGCATGGGGGACAGACCTTCGGGCGGGCCGGCCTCCCATACCGGACCGAAGGTTACATAAGAATTTTAATTTTAAACCAGCATTATGCAATAACCATCTGACTAATTGAGCGATTATTTATTTTAGCCTTTTTCCCTAAATGTTCGTATAGCTTATCGTCAATTGATCTAACCTGTAATGTAACCATTACAAATCCTCCTTCATAAAATGACTTATAATTATATGGATGAACAACAAGCGGTCTTCTTTTGTAAATACATAGAATAACAATTTTTTAAACAAAAAGATATTGAATTAATGAATATGCTGATTTGTTTTGTTATAGTTAAATACGGGGGGTATGGGAATTAATACGCCATGAAGCTTATGTAAGATAGGAAGTTTTTTTACAGAACTATTTTTGCATTTTTGTTACAAAAAAGCAAAAACTTCATGAATTTAATGCTCTTCATGGTAAAAATAAATGAACAACAGAAAAGCCGGTTTTTTATGACAAAAAATAAAATATTAACAAAGATTAGAGTAAACACATTTTTTTCAATATGTTTGTTTGTTATCATCTCCGCACTGATTTTATTCCTTTTTTATGTTTCAATTAAAAACATTAATGAAGCAGAGACTTTCACGGAAAAAAATGCTTTTAATAATATTTCCATGCTTGTTGACAGGGTTTTTATGGATGATATCAAGAGGGAAGTATCTATCATTAATAAAGAGTTCAAGGAAATTGCAGACCAGGGGAAACATCTGTCGCTTCTGATGAGTATGGGCAGGTTCAATTATGAAAGTAAATTCAATGGTAATGAATTTGATTATGACAGTAAAAAAGGCTTGTACTATCATTTTAATAAAGATAAAAAAGATCACATAAAATTTTATGGTATTGGTGAAACTGAACTCGGTTTTTTTTCAATATACTCAAACAAAAGTAATTCGCCTCCTGATAAGAATATATATGCTGAGTTTTATAACTTTTATCGTTTTTTACCTCTGCTGAAAGAAGTTATTGAACTAAATAAAAGTATTTTAGGATTTAACGCATATTATTTTAGCGGATTATTGCTTTTCTATATTGTTGAACCTGAATATAATTTTAAAAGTATAAACGGCAGCGAAGACTTATTGAAGGAGAAAACAGAAATTATAAAAAGCCTGCAGAATAATAAGCATGATCCTGTTTTCGGGCTTTTCAGAGGTGCAGGATTTGAAAATTTTACAGCTATTCTTGCACTATTTCCATTGAAAGATGCTGATAAGAAGATTACGGGTGCTCTGATGCTGTTTATAAGTTATGATATTCTTGTATCAAATTTATCTGCAGTCTCTTCGCCTGATTCCGGTAACAGTTATAATACTTTAAGAATTGTTCTTGATGATCAAGGCCATATTGCTTATCTTCCTAAGGATAAGTACAGTTTGTTGTCAATTCCACTTGATAAGGCTAAATTAAATTACAGCCCGGAGGTAGATAATTTTATTAAAACAAAGCTCAAAGATTCTGATAATCCTGATGTGGTAAGAATGCAGAAACAACTGTTTCGTAATAGTGAGGGTAAGTTTGAAGTTATACTGAGAAACGAGATATATATTGTAATATTCAAAACACTTCCGATAAATAACTGGAAAGTTGCACTTTTGGTTAAGAAAAATGATTTATATCAGCCACTGATAAAAACTGAAAGTAAATTCAAAACTATCTATAAGCATATTTATGAAAACTATTTAATAGCTTTTCTTATTGCTTTGATAGCCGGTTTTATTTTTTCATACTTTATTTTTAAAAAGTTTTTTATCAAGCCTATTGAGAATGTCATGAGTGATGCATCCAGGTTGGGTAAAGGAGATTTTGATGCTAATGTAAATGAATCCGGCTTAAAAGAAATTTATGAGCTTTCAAGTACCTTTAATAACCTGGGAGAGCAATTAAAGAATTACACTGAAAATTTAAAAAATGAGATTGAAACAAGGCAGAAAATTGAGACTGAACTGAAGATTGCCGGAGATCTGCAAAGATCGGTTCTTCCCGGAATTACCTCAAAGTTTAAATCTGAAAATTTCGAATTATACGCAAGACTTATCCCTGCAAAGGAAATGTCCGGTGATTTTTATGATTTTTTCTATATTAATGATGAGAAAACATTGGTTCTTGTTCTGGCTGATGTTTCAGGAAAAGGCCTCAGGGCCGCATTCTATATGAGTATGGCTAAAGCTTTAATAAGAGAAACATCTCTTTCTATTAAAGAAAATGTGACTCCTGGGAAAGTCTTTTATAGAGTCAATAATATATTAAGCAGGAATAATGAATCGTGCATGTTTCTTACAGCTTATCTGATTTTTTATGATTTGCAGACAGGGAAGTTTTTATTTTCAAATGCGGGGCATCACAATTTTATATGTACAGATAAATTAAAAAATATAAAGCTTGCCGGAGAAAGTAATAATCCTGTATTGGGAATCATCGAAAATTCAGAATTTATTACATCCGAATACAAATTGGAAAAAGGTGAAGTTTTAGCATTATTTACAGACGGAATTATTGAAGCTCCTGACCAGTACGGGATTGAATACGGTATGGAGCGTATAGTGGATATTTATAAAAATAAATATAACGGCCACATCGAAGAAATAGGGAATTATATTATTGAAGATTTACTGGATTATCAGAGCGGGAAAAAATTCGATGACATTACACTTTTTATGTTGAAAAGAAAAACTTAATTAGAGTTGATCTTCGTGATGAAGTTTAATCCTATTTGAAACAAATTGGTAGGGCGCGATAATTCGCCGTAATATTCGATAATAGTTAAGACTAAAAAACTGCCTGCCCTGAGTAGTGCCTAAACGGTACGAAGCAGGGTGAGCCATAGCCCCGCTACTCCGGGGCGACGGCTTAGCGCGCCGTAAATACAGCACTGTCTATAAATGTGTTATATTTTTACTATCAAATAGAAAATTTACCCTGGAATAATAATTATGTTTTTATTTACTGATGGAAGTGTTAATACAAAAACTAAAATAGGCTGTGGCGCATATCTTCTAATTAATGAACTTGAATTTTCTGCAGACCTGAAAGATATGGTTAAAATAAACGTCTTTAATAATACTTCCTCTTCCAGTTTAGAGGTAGAAACACTGCTATGGGCTTTAAAAGAAATTAATATTTTCAATCAAACTCTTACCATTTATACTGACTCACAAAATATAATAGGTTTGCCTGAAAGACGAAAACATTTAGAAGATAATAATTATTATACTAAAAAAGGTATACTAATAAGAAATCATAGTCTATATAAAGAGTTCTATTCATTGATTGATAGAATAGATTGTGAGTTCATCAAAATACCAGGCCATAGACCAAAAGATAAACTGGATACGGCTGGGAGAATATTCAGTCTGGTTGACAAAGCTTCAAGAAAAGCATTAAGGAATATTAGCTAATTCTCCAAAATAACGGGATGTTTACAACATACATTAATGTAAACTTCTGAGTTTGAGGACTATTTTAATGTTCTGGGTAACATTCTCGAAAAAGAATGTATTATGCTGTCTCTCGTTAGGAATGTTCGGACTGCGGCTATATTCCCAAATACAACAATGATATACATTATAAATTATTTATTTTTTTGATTATGAAGCACTTATCAGCTATTTATTAAATCAGAAAGTTTAGTTATAATAGGTCAGGCATGTTCGATATCTGTGAAACTTGCTACCTCCAGGCTTGTAGTGCAAAGATCAGTTAGTGACAGATCTGACAGGTCACGGTTTCCTGTAATTCTTGCAAAGATTTTCATTTCCTCAATAGAACATTTTAGAAAATTAGCTATGCGCTCAGAGGACTTAACAATGTTTAGTCTTTTTCTCAGTTCAGGATCCTGGGTTGCAATTCCAACCGGGCATTTCCCTGAATTACAGATTCTATACTGCTGACACCCACAGGCTATTAATGCAGCTGTAGATATAGCCACAGCATCCGCTCCCAGAGCAATGGCTTTAGCAAAATCTGAGGAAATACGTAAACCGCCTGTAATTATCAAGGTTACTTTTGAGTTAGCGGAATCAAGAAATTTTCTTGCTCTTGCGAGCGCAAAGAGAGTGGGAACTGTTGTAGAGTCCTTAATGAATTTAGGAGCTGCGCCCGTAGCTCCAGGCCTTCCATCCAATGTAATAAAATCAGGTTCAGAATGTAAAATAAATTCCAGATCCTTTTCAACATGACCGGCAGCAATTTTTACACCGACCGGTTTTCCTCCGGTTTTTCTTTTCAGCATTGCCACCATGTTTTTAAGGTCTTCCCGACAGTTTAACCCGGGAAATTTTGATGGACTGACGATATCCTGTCCTAACGGTTTATTTCGTATTCTGCCAATTTCTTCGGTTACTTTATTGCCAGGAAGTTGACCGCCCATGCCGGGTTTGGCTGACTGTCCAATTTTGATTTCGACAGCATCAACCTTACTCAGCAGTTCATTTGTCGCACTGTATTTATTCGGTACATACTCAAAAATATATTTATGAGAATTTGTAAGTGAATCAGAGAGAACTCCGCCCTCTCCTGAACACATAGCGGTCTTAACTTTGGCACTCCCCCTCGCCAATGCTGTTTTAGCCTCTTTTGAAACAGCCCCGAAAGACATATGTGAAATTATCAGCGGTGCAGATATTACCAGAGGAAATTTAACATCTCTACCTATAATAAGCTCTGTTTTGACCTCTTCATTATCATTTAGCGGGAATCTATGCAGCTGTGAACCTTTAAAAAAAATCTTATCCCAGAACGATTCCGCATTTCTGCTTCTCATAGGCTCAATAATAGAATTACCTGTCTCTGCAATTTTATGTATATTTAAAAAATCATTTTCAATATCATCGCTTCCTCTTGACCATTCTCCAAGATATTTATCTTTGTCAGAGGGTAGCTTAATCTCAGTGCTTATATCCCTGTTTAAAACTTCTGATTTATTTTTAAGGTTGAAGTAGAATTTTTTGGAGCTGCATACGGGACAAAGCCAGTTCTCATCCAAATCTTCCCATTTCTCATTTTCTTTAGATTCGTCATAAACGTAGGCACAAACGCTGCATTCATATACTTTTGAAGTTGTAAAATAGCTTTTGTCGGAGTCGCAGGTAGGACATTTCCAGTTTTCAGGCAGTTCTCTCCAGGTTTTTCCTTCTTTTTCCTCATCGTAAATATATCCGCAAACTTTGCATTTATATAAAGCCATTATTATTCACCAAATTTTATATGATTAAAACATTACCTGACAAATACAGTCCATAGAAATGATATTGGTCAGAAAGTCATAATGACTTTCCAACCATCTGTGTACAGGCTTTTCAATTACGTTAAAATGATTGTCGTAAAAGATCAAATTGACACTTCGCAGTTCAGAAGTCCATGTTTGCAGGCTCATAGTATTCCCTTGGATGCTGGCAGCACGGGCATTTAACAGGAGGCTCAGTACCGTTTACAACATAACCGCATACGCTGCATTTCCATTCAATAGGCTCTTCTCTTGTAAAAACAGTACCGTTTTTTACCATATCAAGAAGCTTCTTATATCTGTCTCTGTGATGTGCCTCAACTTTGGCTATCTGTGCAAACAGACGAGCCGCCTCTTTGTTGCCTTCCTCTTCGGCTTCTCTGGCAAATTGAGGATACATTTCGGTTGTTTCATAATTTTCACCGTTAACAGCTTCCTGCAGATTAGCTGCTGTATCACCAATACCGTTGAGAAGTTTGAATTCATCATTTGCGTGTCTTTTTTCATTTTCTGCGGTTTCTTCAAAAATCTTAGCTATGTAATGATATCCCTCTTTCTTTGCAGCTTTGGCAAAATAAGTATATTTGTTTCTTGCCTGGGATTCACCGGCAAATGCCGCCATTAAATTTTCTTTGGTCTTGCTCATTTGTAACCACCTCTCTATGTATTGATTAGAAACCGCACGAAAAGAATTTGTAAATAACAAAACCTAATTCGTGCTTATCTTTATTTTAAGTTAAAAATTCTGGTCCAGATGACCTTCTCTTATTACTTTATATCTACCTGATTTTACATCAAGATCATATATATTAAAGTTAGTTCTAATATCAAAACCCTCAAATCTTACAGCAAAATTAATAGACGCGGAGCCCTGTACAGGGCAGCTTTTTATTCGGTGGAAAACATTTCTCGGCCACACAAGCATTGCGGCACCGTTATAACATACCTTATTACCTTTGCAGACTTTATCAGCAGTAACTGTAAACTTTTCCACACTGCCGTGTTCCGGTGTGTATATCTCTATGTATCTGGTGCCATGCAGAACCATCAGGTTATCTTCCTGATGCGGATGCATATACCAGGGCTGTTTTACAGCATGGACTGTACCGGGAGAAATAGCTCCCGGTTCGTGTATCACTCTGTCAAAACCTTCCGCATGAGGAATAAGACTTACATCAAGCGCATCGAATGTGACCTTATTTGTTTTACGGATTTTTTTTAGAGTTATTATTCTGTATAGCCCCTTGACTTCTTCCAGTATCATAAATTTTACCTCGAGTTTGCAGACTGATGCTTGATACGACAATAATATCCTATATTAAAGATAGTTTAAAAATTCGTAAAGATAAAATCATTATAGGGATTGAGTCTTAGATTGAAAGAGGTCTTTTGAAATTATTTTTTGAATCCTGAATTTCTTTCCACTTATCAGGCAAGAGCTCATGAAGCTTTTTGTGCGGGTATGACATTAGATTGTCTGTTTGCAATTCATCTATGGCGGAAAAAAAGAGAGCGTTTAACTTGTGATTCTCGAATTTTGGATTAGACTCAAAAGTCGGAACCCTGAATAATATAAGAACTCATCAGGGTAAAATGTGCTGCGGTAGAATACCGATGGAAACTTTCCTTGATGGTAAAAAAATATGGGATGAAAAAGTAAACACTATCAATCAGGATGAGAAAGGAGGACAGTTATAAGCAGCCTGACAACTATTGCAGTCGTATAGGGGGAACTGTCAGGTCAAGTCTTGTCTTCTGCATTGCCGGCTGAAGACGAGTTTGGCTTTCTTTCAAACTTTTTTAAAGATTATCCAATAGATAGCCTGTCTCTTCCTTCAGACTTGCTTTTATACATGAGCTTGTCTGCCCGAGCAATTATACTGTCAACACTATCTCTTTCTTGGGATATTGTCCCCCCCATTGAGGCAGAAACATTCAAGTTTTGTCCCTTATGTACAATCATTGATTTTTTTATTAAAATCCTAAAGCGTTCCCCTAATTTAAATAACTGTTCCCTGTTTGTGTTATGAAGAATAACTATAAATTCTTCACCGCCCCATCTTCCTATTGTATCAAACGGGCGGGAATTACTTTTTAGCGTATTAGCAACTGTATACAGGACCTTGTCGCCGATCTCATGCCCATAATTATCATTGAATATTTTAAAATGATCAATATCAAAAAACAGTATACCGAAGCGGTTATTATGCTGTTTTGCTTCAAAAAATTTATTTTCTAATTCGAGGTTTATATAATTTCTATTAGCTACCCGGGTTAAAGTATCTATAAATGCCAAATTCTGAAGTTCTTTGAGTTTAGTATCCTTGATTTTCTGATCTGATATATCGGAAAAAAGTTCAGCTCCCCCTATAATTTTTCCTTCCAGGTTTTTTAAGCTGATGACCTTAATGCTAACCGGCAAGCGGTGACCTTTTTTATGGTGTAAGTATACATTTGCAGTGCGTGGTTTTCCATCTTCCATTGTTTTAGCAAGAGGACACATTCCACGGCACAAATTATTTCCTTTATCATCAACATGGACTAAAATATTGTCTGCGCAACTTGAACCAGTTACTTCTTTGCTGGCATATCCGGTTATATTTTTCGCAGCATTGTTCCAAAAATTTATTTTACGGTTTGTATCAACTATATACAAACCTTCAGATAAATTTGTCACCAAATCTTTATAATCGAATTCCATAAGTCTCCTTTAACTGTTCTGTTACCATTACAGCAGCCGGCTGCTATCTATCTTTTTGCTTGTTGTTTCCAAAACTTTATGAATTTTTTTAAATTTGCCTGGAAAGCCTTCCGGCCTATTGCCTATATCCTTGTTTAACTTGCCAAGTTGAGCATTAGCCAGGTTTAATGCTTTATTTATTTCCCGGAGAGAATAAGCCAAATTATTTATAAAAGTATTAGTTCTTTTTAATCTTTTGTCCACTTCAATAAAATTATAGCATAAACCTTATTCGATTACATCTTTAAATAACTATTAATATATGTAAACAGATGGTTACTTTAGTTGCGCCCTTCGTCAAGACCAATTTTAATATTTTATAAGGATAAATATTTCATAACCTCCAAACCACCACCCAAGGTGGTGAACGTCGCTAAGCTGCCTTTCTCTTTTTATTTTCATAATAAATTTTATCCGGAGTTTTATATGCTAAACTCTGATGGAATCTTTCTGAATTATAGAACTCAAAATATTTTTCTATATCTTGCTTGAGCTCTTTCAGACAATTGTATTCATTGATAAAAATATTCTCGTATTTCAAGCTTCTCCAAAGCCTTTCAATATAGATATTATCAGTTGCCCGTCCTTTAGAGTCCATGCTTACTTTTATATTCTTGGACTC
>JAIPJT010000057.1 GCA_021733985.1 Victivallales bacterium
AGTATATAAAAATAGAGGCTACGTTATAGAAAATATTGAAAAATATGAAATTGAAAATGATTCTAATTTTCAAAAAGATATTGATTATATGATGGAAAAACAGGGACAGATGACCAGCTAGGACAAATGCCCTTATTTACCTTGATATCAAGTGATGTAATAGACAATAAAAAAAGCAGCTTAAAAAAAAGAAAAGTATTAATAGAAATCGGCCACAACAGGAGAATTGTGTCTAAATTTTGATATTCCCCGAACTTTTACAGAAAACTCTCAGATTTAACCGAAACCCGGTTTTTTTAAACAACTCAACTGATCAGCCAATCAACAGCTAAACGTCTCTGATTTAGAAAAACAGGGGTTTTCGATCAGAGACTAACTAAAAGGATGAATCCAGGTACAATAAGAACAGGACCTTTATGAAAATTATAATATTTTGGTAATAAGGCAATTATAAATATTCAAAAAAATAATAAAGAAATAAAAATATTTAATTTAATATAAAAATAAAATTAATCAACGGCAAAAGCAAAAAAATACATAAAAAAGATTGAATTTTCAATATTTTTATGATAATATTCTTATTAGAAACAATAAGGTTAAATCTTTCATTATAAGTAAATAAGGATTTTTCTTTTTTTTAGAAAAAACAGGACCTTGCATAAAACTTATTTTATATAAGTTTTGAAGTTGTTTGGTCAAAACAAAATGGAAATGTTTAGAGAAGGAGAGCGGAATGATTACCAGCAATCAAATGTTTTACAGAACACCTCAGTTTCAGATCTTCAGTGAGAGTGAGCGTGAAATGATTTATTCGGCGGCTCTTGAAGTTCTTGAAACGGCAGGTGTGCAGATTGAACGCAAAAGTGCTCTTACACTTTTGGAGAATGCCGGGGCGCGTATAGAAGGTAATAAAGCATATATTCCTTCTTATATTGTAGAAGAAGCCGTAAGGAATGCTCCAAGAAAAATCCTAATTTATGACCGCAACGGAAACCCGGCAATGAGACTTGAATCTACTCACTACTATTTTGGTACCGGTTCCGATACTCCCCATTTTCTGGACTCTTATAACAACGAGATTCGCAGAACTGTGCATAAAGATATAGGTAATGTTGCCAAGTTGGTCGATGCGCTGCCGAACCTTGATTTTTTAATGTCTCTGGGGCTTATATGGGACGAGAAAGTATCGATGACAGACCTTTATCAATTTCAGGAAATGCTTTTTAATACAACAAAACCGATTGTATTTACTGCACATGACCTGAAAGGTACAAAAGATATTATAAAAATGGCTTCAATTGCAGCCGGCAGCGAAGATGAATTAAAAAAACACCCATTTATAATAAATTATATTGAACCTACCAGCCCGCTTGTGGAAACTAAAGAACCTATTGATAAATTACTGTACTGTGCAGAACAGGGAATTCCAAGTCTTTATACCCCTACGATTTCAGCCGGGTCAACTGCACCGGCTACATTGGCGGGAACGATTATACAGGCTCTGGCGGAGTGCCTTAGCGGTGTTACAATGGCACAGTTGAACAAAAAGGGAGCACCTGTGCTGATCGGCGGCGTAATTAGCGCTATGGATATGCATAGCGGTTCTTTTATTTACGGGGGGCCTGACTTTCATCTGATGTGTGCCGGTATGAATGAAATGTCAAGCTATCTTGGGCTGCCTGTCTACGGAACCGCAGGATGTACTGATTCAAAAGCGATAGACGAGCAGGCTGCTATAGAGGGAGTTTTTTCTATAAACCTTCAGGCACTCAGTGGAGGAAATCTTATCCATGATGTGGGTTATATCGCCTCGGGGCTTATCGGTTCACTCGATATGGTTACAATGTGTGATGAAATAATCGCCATGACAAAAAGAATAATGCGCGGGATTGAAGTCGATAAAGAGCACCTTGCCGTTGAGACTATACGCAGAGTTGGGCCTAAAGGAAGTTTTATTGCTGACAAACACACCATGAGACATTTTAAAGATCAGCAGTGGTATCCGGAATTAATGGATAGGAAAAATTATGACAAATGGGCTGCCGCTGGAAAAAAGAGCTGCGGCCAAAGAATAAATGAAAAGGTAAAAAGAATACTTAAAGAACATAAACCTGAGCCTCTTGAAAAATCAAAGCAGGACGAAATTATGAAACTGATTAATTCCGAGGCTAAAACTCGGAAAGTAAGATATTAAGGAGGGACGTATGAGAACTGACAGGGCAAATACAGCGGTACAGAGTACTCTTAGATTTAAAATACTTTCCGAAGACCAGATTAAACAGATACACTCTTCATCACTGGAAGTGTTAGCATCAGTCGGTGTCTTTATAGATTCATCTGAAGTATTGGAAATACTGGAAAATGCAGGTTGTTCTGTAAACGGTAAAATTGCTAAGTTTCCTGCAGGTCTTGTTGAATGGGCTATTAACAGAGCACCGAGCAGATTTTTCCTTTACGACCAGAAAGGGGAAAACCCGCTTAATGTGGGCGGTTACAATACTTATTTCGGTATGGGACCTACTTTGCTTTATATGCTGGACCATAAAACAGGGGAAAGAAGAAAGTTTTTGAAAAAGGATACAGCAAACGCTGCCAGGATTGCAGATGCACTGCCTAATATAGAGTGGGTAATGGGGCTGGGAACTATTAGCGATGTAAATTCCGAGCATTCGGAAATCCATGAATTTGACGCAATGGTAAGAAATACAAATAAACCCCTCGTTGTCTGGAGTGAATCTGTACGCGGAACAAAAGATATTATTAAAATGGCCCGGGCTGTTGCCGGCGGAAAAGATAAATTAAGAGAAAAACCGTTTATGGTTTCATATTCAGAACCAATTTCTCCTCTGGTTCAGAATAAAGTAGCTTTAGAAAAACTGCTTATTACTTCTGATAATAATATTCCTACGATTCATACTCCTATTCCCCAGGGAGGAGCAAGTGCGCCTGCCACTCTTGCCGGAGAGCTGGTAAGTATTAATGCTGAAAACTTAGTCGGCGTTGTTGTTTCCCAGCTTCGGAACCCCGGAACACCTATAGTTATCGGCGGTGTTATTGGAACTATGGATATGATTGAAGCACAGTTAGCCTACGGTGCACCGGAAATGCAGATGATGCTTGCAGCTTATATGGATATAGCACATTATTATGAAATACCCACCTGGGGAACCGGCGGCTGCACTGATTCGAAAATTGTTGACCAGCAGGCCGCTATGGAAGCGGCACAGTCCGTTCTTTATTCTTCTTTAAGCGGAGCTAACTTAGTGCATGACCCCGGATATATGGCCTCGGGAATGCAGGGGTCGCTCGAGATGCTGGTTATGGTTAATGAAATTGCCCGTATGGCTAAATTTGTCACGAACGGTATCAATGTGAATAAGGATTCAATGGCTATAGATATTATTAACAAAGTTGGCCCCGGAGGAGAGTATCTTACTAAAAAGCATACTCTTAAACATTTCAGAGATCAGCTTTGGGAGCCGGAGCTTATGGATAGACTGCCCCGTGACAAGTGGAAAGAATCCGGTTCAAAAACTATGGGAGACAGAATAATAGAAAAAGTAGAACATATACTTGAGACACATAAAATCGAACCGCTGCCTAAATCCGCAGAAAAGGTTATTGAAGAAGTTTTATCAGAATATAAATAATTATAAAATATTTGTGCAGTATCTAAATTTAAAACCACTAAATCCGGGAGGAGGCAGATAAATGCTGATAATCGGTGAATTAATAAATTCTACAAGAAAGGAAGTCAAGGAAGCCCTTGCTTCAAAAGATGAGAGGACTATTCGTCGCCTGGCAAGAGAACAGATAAAAGCCGGAGCAGGCCTTATTGATGTTAATACTGCTACCAGTAGAAAACAGGAACTGAATGACATGGTCTGGGCGATTGAATTAATTCAGGACGAAGTTGGAGAAAATGTCGGCTTGACTATAGACAGCCCTAACGCCGAAGTTATAGAAAAGGGTTTGTCTATGTGCAAGGGCAGGGCACTGGTTAATTCTGTTAATAATAAAAAAGATTCTGTAGATACCATCCTGCCGCTTATAAAAAAATATGATGCAGAAGTGATAGGCTTAACAATGGGAACTTCAGGAATGCCAAAAAACGCTGAAGACCGTTTAAACGAAGCTGAACAACTTATAACATCTATAGAACATTACGGAATTTCACCTGAACGGTTATATATTGACACCCTGGTTATGACCGTTGGCAGCAACCAGGATCAGGCCTCTTATATAATAGACAGTGTTAGGAAAATAAAACAGAAGTGGGGAGGAAAAGGGGTGAAGACTTCTGTAGGACTGAGCAATGTGTCTCACGGTCTCCCAAAGCGTACGATGATCAACAGAGCGTTTCTCGCCATGCTTCTTCAGGCCGGGCTGGATGCAGCTATTATTGATCCCCTTGACTGCGGTATGATTGATATGCTGTTCGCGTCAGAAGCCGTTTTGGGTAAAGATAAAAGCTGTTTAAAATATTTAAAAAGGATGAGAGAAAGAATTTAAATAAAGGAGAAGGAGTTATGAGTTTATTAGAAGACTTGAAAGATGCTGTCATTGAAATGGAAGACGAGAAGACACCGGAGTTAACACAGAAGGCTCTGGATGAAGGCAATACTCCGGAAGCTATTTTAAAGAAGGCTCTGGTTCCGGCTATGGATTTTGTCGGTGACCAGTTTGAAAAAGGTAAACGTTACGTGCCGGAAATGGTTTTATCTGCCCAGGCAATGAAAGCTGCAATGAAATTGTTGAGACCTCTGCTGGCTGAATCGGGTATTGAACCAAAAGGTATTGTGGTTATCGGTACTGTTGAGGGAGACCTTCATGACATAGGACAGAATCTTGTTGCGATGATGCTTGAAGGTGCCGGCTTCGAGGTTTATAATTCCGGTACGGAAACAACTGCAGATGAATTTGTTAAAGCTATAAAAGAACATAACGCCAATATTGTCGGACTCTCTGCGTTAATAACAACGACTATGACTCATATGCCTGAAGTCATAGAGAGAATCGAAGATGCCGGTCTAAGAGATAAAGTTAAAGTTATTATAGGCGGAGCGCCTGTTGACCAGGATTATTCTGACGAAATCAAGGCCGACGGTTATGCTTCAGATGCAGGCTCTGCTGTAAAACTGGCCAACAAATTAATTGAAGGTTAAATAAATAAACTTAGTTCCTTCAGTATACCCATTTGTAAAGGACTGAAGATGAGAACAGACAGTGCGAATATCATAGAACAGAAAAGCTTAAGGTTCAAACTCCTTTCTGAGGATCAGATTAAACAGATTCATTCAGCTACACTCGAAGTTTTATCAACAACAGGTATTTTTATTGAATATGTTGAGGTGCTCCAGTTGCTTGAAAAAAACGGGTGTACAGTTGAGGGCAGGGTGGCAAAGTTTCCGCCCGGTTTGGTCGAATGGGCTGTTAACCGGGCGCCCAGCCAGTTTCTGCTTTATGACCAGAAGGGAAAGAACCCGCTTAATGTCGGAGGTAATAATACTTATTTCGGCATGGGACCCACTCTACTTTATATGATAGATTACAAAACCGGTGAAAGAAGAAAGTTCGTCAAGAAAGATACAGAAAATGCTGCCTTAATAGCGGACGCTCTCCCGAATATTGATTTTGTAATGGGGCTGGGAACTATCAGCGATGTAAAGAGAGGAACCTCCGATATACACGAATTTGAGGCAATGGCACGAAATACAAACAAACCTATGGTTATCTGGAGCGGAACTGTACGCGGAACTAAAGATATTATAAAGATGTCTGAAGCTGTGGCAGGAGGCAAAAAGAAACTTAAGGAAAAACCTTTTTTAATTCCATACTCTGAGCCTGTATCACCGTTAAGTCAAAGCGAGAATTCACTTAAGAAATTATTAGTGTCTGTAGATTACGGTATCCCCACCATTCATACTCCACTGCCGCAGGGGGGAGCGAGCGCGCCGGCTACTCTTGCAGGTGAACTTGTTCAGGCAAATGCTGAAAACCTTTCTGCTGTAGTTATCGCACAGCTTAGAAACCCGGGTACTCCTATATTGATTGGAGGAGCTATCGGCACTATGGATATGCTGAATGCAAGTTTTGTTTACGGCTCTCCGGAACTGCAGCTTATGCTTGCCGCATATATGGATATTGCCCGGTATTATAAAATACCAACCTGGGGTACAGGAGGTTGCACAGATTCAAAGACTCTTGACCAGCAGGCCGCTTTAGAAGCGGCACAGTCCATACTGTATGCATCTCTAAGCGGCACTAACCTTGTACATGATGTAGGTTTTATGGATACCGGAATAACTGCATCGCTTGGTATGCTCGTTGCCGCTGATGAGATAATAAGTATGACAAAATTTATAATAAACGGAATAAAAGTTAATAAAGATACTACGGCTGTAGATATAATAAATAAAGTTGGCCCTGCCGGAGAATATCTTACTGAAAAGCACACTCTTAAACATTTCAGAGATCAGCTCTGGGAACCGGAACTTATGGACAGGCAGCCCCCGGATAAATGGGTAGATAACGGTGCTGAAACAATGAAAGAAAGAATATGCAGTAAAGTTAACTATATTTTAAAAAATCATAAGGCAGAACCAAAGCCGGACTCTGTTATAGAGCAAATAGACCGGATTTATCAAAAGTATAATCATAATGCAAAGAAAAAATAAAAAAAAATCGACTTTATATAAGGTTACAGTTTATCCGAGAGGTAAAATCTTTTATGAGGAAGAGGATACAAATCTTTTTGTAGCACTGGCTAATGCCGGGCTGCCGGTTACAGGGTCCTGCGGTGGAATGGGAATATGCGGCAAGTGTTCAGTAAAAATAACGGAAGGCCTTTTGCCGCCTAAAGATACAGAAAAGAATCACCTTACAGGAAGAGAACTGAGTGAAGGATGGCGATTGGCCTGTAAGCAGAATATTGACAGAAATATTACTGTTGTGCTGAAAGAATATGTCCAGACAATGGATGCAAAAGTCTCCATGCAGAAAAAGGTCAGTGTCGAATTAAATCCCGGTATTATAAAAACCTATAAACAGTTCCCTATACCAGTCAAAAATGATAATCTGCCTGATACAGAGAGGGTAACCCGGGAGATATTTAAAAATAAAAATATAACTTACTCGTTTTACAGCTTGAGAAAACTGCCATACGAACTTAGAAGGAGAAATTTTAAAGCTACAGTAATACACAGTGATTCACAGATTTTTGATATCCAGGCAGGCAAAAAAAGAAATTCCATGTACGGAATTGCTGTGGATATAGGCACTACTACAATCGCAGTTTATCTCCTTAACCTAATTACAGGCGAAGAAATAGCTGTTCGATCAAGTATAAATCCCCAGAAAAGATTAGGTGCGGATGTTATTACACGTATAAAATATCTCCATGACAACGGTAAAAAAGGTATGGATATATTACGTAAATCTGTTGTGTCGGGAATAAATTCATTAATACATCAGGTTTGTACAGTTATTGGGACTAAAACTATTTATATATATAAGGCTACCGTCGTTGGCAACCCTATAATGCTCCATTTCTTTACTGGTGTTTCACCGGCATTTATCGATCACAGTCCATATAATCCGGTTTTTCGAAATGGAATGACTTATAATGCCGGACAGTTGAAACTTGCAATACATAAGGAGGCATTAGTACAGGTCTTTCCTTCTATTTCAGGTTATGTTGGCGGTGATATAACTTCAGGAGTGCTCTATACCGAGATGCATAAAAGGAAAAAGCTGTCACTTTTTATTGATATAGGAACCAATGCTGAAATAGTTCTCGGAAACAATGAAAACATGATTGCATGTTCTGCGCCTGCAGGCCCTGCTTTTGAGGGTGCATGTAATAAATACGGGATGAGTGCTTTGCCCGGGGCTGTCAATCATGCTTCAATTCTTAATTATGACAGCAGCGACGGCCTTAAACTGGATGTAATTGGAAATATCCAGCCCAAAGGAATTTGCGGGTCAGGAATTATAGATTTGACTACTATTTTCTGTCAGTTGGGACTGCTTAATAAGGCGGGTACTTTTATTAATGATGGACAGTCACCTTATTCATGTTATCTTGAAGAAATGAAAAATAAACAGCTGCAGTTTATGGTTTCCGATGATCCGCGACATCCAGTTTATCTCACTCAGCAGGATATAAGAGAAGTTCAGCTGGCTAAAGGCGCTATACGCTCAGGTATTGATATTCTGTTGAAAGAATATCAAATAGAACCTCATGAAATTGAAACTGTGTATTTAGCAGGTGCATTTGGAAATTTTATTAAGCGTGAAAGTGTCCTTCAGCTCGGTATGCTTCCCCGCTTTCCAGTGGATGTTTTAGTTCAGGTTGGCAATGCTGCCGGAGAAGGGGCTAAGCTTGCTCTTTTAAATAAAGATAAGTGGGACGAAGTTAATGAACTTTCAGATAGAATTGAATATTTCGGTCTTTCCAGTCATGAAAAGTTCAGTGAAATATTTATGAAAAGCATGTATTTCCCGGTCTGCAGGGTATCTAATTAATTCTCGTTCTTCAGTGATTCCAGGAGCTGACCGACTTTAGTAAGATCGATTGGAGTGTAACCTTCTTCTTTTAATTTTTTACAGAAATCATTCCATTGCTGATGATTCCAGTTTCCTTTATACTTTTTAACGAATTGCTCAGGAAGACTGGATTTTTTTAATTTGTTTAAATTTAATGTCTTTTCACTAATCATTTTTGCCTGTTTTCAATTGAATTATATATAGTTTGTTTTTTTTGACTGAAAGACATTCAAAGAAATGCCAGTCAGTTACAGTATTATCAAGATAAAAAGCACAAAGAGATAAACTCTTACAGGATCTTTATATACCTTAAACGATTTATTTTTATTTATCCACGTTGAATAACCGTGGCGAGAAATGCTGTCCGATTTTAGGCCGGGCATCGTTAAAAAATCTCTAAAACCGCATACACTTGTGTATACTGTTTATTATAAGCAATAAGTTTAGAATTTCAATAACTGTAATATAATAACAGTTAGACCTAATATAAAACAGTAATTTGAAAAAATATTAAGTTTTTCTTTTTTTAAGGTTACAAGAAACAGTTTAAGGGAATAGTAACCGACTACAGCTGAAATAACGAAACCAATTAATAGTATTTGGATTGAAATTGTATTTTCGATTTGTGAACTGTTTTTCAGAATAGTTGACAGAATTTCAACAAAAGCTGCACCGGCTATTGCCGGTATTGCAAGCATAAATGTAAAGGTTGCAGCATCGTTTCGCTTTAACTTTTGTGAGATAGAACCTATAATTGTACTTCCGGATCTTGATATCCCCGGGAGAACTGCAAATGCCTGAAATACTCCGATTTTAAAAGCCTGTAAACAGGTCAAGTCCTTTATTTCATTATTTCCTTCCCGGATTTTCCCGCCTTTATACAGCAATAATCCGGTAATTAATAATCCTGTACCAACTGTATATAAGTTAGAGAATACTGCTTCAGCCAAACCGGCTTTCTTAATCAGAATACCGAAAATTCCGGCAGGGATACTCCCTGCGATCAATAAAAGAATAATTCTACGATTCTCTTTTTTCAATAATAACAGCAATGACTTAAAATAATAGATAATTATCGCAAAAAGAGTGCCGGCATGCAGTATTACTGCCAAAAGCAGAGATGTTTCGCCCTTAAAACCAAAAAAACTTTGAAATATTGCAAGGTGGCCGGAAGAACTGATAGGTAAAAATTCGGTAATACCCTGGATTATTGCTAAAAAAACTACTTTGAAAAACATTATCGTTGCCTGTGAAATTATTTATTAATATAATAAAGGTGTTAGTTAGTATGGTGTAGCGTTGTATCTTTAAGGTAATGAAGGCCTGAAAAAATTGAAAGCTGATAAATTAAATACGACGGTAATGGGTGTTAATGTAGAAAAAATAATAGTTCCATAAAAATTATAATGGAACTATTATTATTAGAACTAAATTTATTAATGTATTTATTTATTTATATTACTCTCATGAGGTAATACTTCATCTTCAGCTTTTTTTTCAGCCGGTGCCTTTTGAGTTGTTTCTTTTAAGTTTTTTGTTTCTTCTACCACTACGGATTTTTCTTTAGGAATTGTCTTTGTAACAACAGGCATTTTCTTTTCAGTTTCAGCTTGTGCCTGTTTTATTATTTTTTCCGTATTATCAGCTTTTTCCGCAGAACTTTGTACCTGTGATTTTACAGCTTCAGGCATTTTTACTTTTTCTGCTTCCGGTTCTTCAGCCGGTTTTGCTTCTGGCTCTTTTTCTGTTTTTGCCGGTTGCGTTACGTCTTTTTCAGCAGGACTTTCGACTGTTTCAGCTTCAGTTTTTTGCAATGTTTGTGAAGCTTTTGATTTTAAAGTTTTTGCTGCTTTTTCTGTAGCATCTTTTGTAGCAGTGTAGCCTTCTACAGCTGTTTGTTTTGTTTTATCAGCTACTTTTTTAGCAGTTTCTTTTGCTGCCTCAGCAGCTTTTTTAGTACTTTCTTTTGCAGTTGCGACAGCTTTTTCTGTAGTTTCTTTTGTGGCGGCAGCAGCCTTTTTTGTAGTTTCTTTTACAGTGTCATAACTTTTTTTTGCAGCAGCTTTTGTAGTTTCTGCAGCTTTCTTTGTATGAGTTTTGACAGCTGTAGAAGCTTCTTTTGTCTTTTGAGCTGCTTCCTGTTTATGTTCTTTTGTGCAGGCAAATAAACAGAGTGAAACGGCAACAGGAGTGATAAATTTTAAGACTTTCATTGATTTTTTCCTTTGCTTTGTGTTTTTTGTTAAATTCAGCCTATACTACAAAATATATTAAATTTGTTAAAAAATCAACAGAATAAATAACTAAAATGCAAAGTTATTTATTAGCTGTTTTTTTTGTAAAAAAATTTGCTTTTTATGCGCAAAAGAGTAAATTCATATTTTGTTGTCCCGGTAGCTCAGAGGATAGAGCATCTGACTTCTAATCAGAGGGTCACAGGTTCGAATCCTGTCCGGGATACCATTTTTTATTTCCCCCAACAGCAAAATAATGATATAATTTTATCTCTGATTAGAAGTCAGATAAATCAGGCTCAGCACCGACAAACACGAAATCGTCTA
>JAIPJT010000058.1 GCA_021733985.1 Victivallales bacterium
AGCTTGTTCGTGCTTAATTGCAGACCTGCACGATAAATCGTGTACTCCAACAATTAATTAAACAATCTTCGTTAGATAAAATCCATATATCTCTTTGATATTACGAAATATAAGGAGTTTTCGTTCAGGCACTATATAGAATTGTTGGTTTTTATATGCTAAAGAAAAGTTAGTCAAATTCCCTGAACCTTTCCGGGTATATCCTGTAAATTTTTTCATTATCGCTACCCTCGAAAACCTTTTCAGAATAAGGGCTGGTGTCAAGACTATCAGAAAGCTTTTTTCTGCTGCAGTCGAGGAAAACCAATTCTGCGTTGAATTCTTTGTAAATAGAAACAGCAGGAAATATAGCTTTTCCTGCTGTAATCTTAATCCATTTTTTATACTTTTTAGGTGAATATGCATACATAAAACAGGGATCTAAAAATACTAAATACCTGTACTGAGGTGCACCGTAAAATAGATAAGGTGTATTATCCCAGCTGCCGGTAAAAACGACTTTCTCAGGCTTAATCTCATTCTGTTTCTCCTTTGGAGTGAGCTGTTTTTCAAGCCAAAGCGTAGCATTGTGATATTTTAGACCCTCGCTTTCCGGCCGCATAACTGAATAATGCCAGATCACAAAAAAGGTAAAAATATATACAGCCATATAGCATAACCTGACAATTACCGGATATCTGATTTTTTTTACAGATAACCACCTGTCCCAGAATACTGCAATAAAAACAATCCCGACAGGTACCGAATAATCAGAAAACTTTACCGATGACAGTGAAAAGAAAAAATATATTACCGCCAGAATAGCTAAAAAAAACTTTTTTGTATCACTTTTTTTAATTTTCTTTATAAAAAAACTCAAAGTAACAGATAGCAAAATAATAAATAGCAGATAATGAGCAAATATCCGCCTATCAGTCATAGGATTAAATTCGTTTCCAAGATAAAATTCAACTCCTTTAATTCCTAACCAGTTAACCTTTAAGACTATAAAATTCTGTATATACAGTCCATAAACGTTATCAGGGTAGTAAGGGTTCAGAAAAAGTGCCGTCAAAATACCGAGGATGGCAGGTACTACAGATATTCTCCTCAAAGAAAACTTCTCTTTGTCTGAGAAAAATAAAACTATATCAAATATCAATGCTACCGGAATAATCTGCCAGGCACCTGCATAAGTCAAAGAGTAAATTACTGAAACAATAAATAGACTCGGGTGTTTTCTTTTTATGATGCAAATCAGACATAGGGGAAATATAAGTATCGAAAATAAGTGCCCCCTGCACATTGTAAGCCTTGATATAAATCCATAACATGACAGCATTAATATCAGTGAAATAAAGATATTTTTGACTTTTAACGACTTAAGGAGCATCGCCCATGTAATGCAGGATACAAACACAACTGTCAATACAGCCGCCTTGCCGCCGGTCAGTTTTCCGAATATTAAAAAAGGAATCAAAAATAAATGAAAAAGCCAGTCTTTATCAAAAAAATGATTTTTCCAAACAGAACAGTCAGCCCATGGAAATTTATTCAGTACAATACTGTAATCTTTCATCAATTCGGATATTTTTACATGATAGTAGGCATCAACACCTACAAAACAATCCAAATGCCAGATTAGAAAATATACCCCTGCCGTCCAGCAAACAGCAGCAGAAAATATTTTTAAACTGTCCGATTTTTCAATACTCAAAAGTCTACCTTTCAATAATTTCAGAGATTCTGACTCAATGGAATTAAGGCAAAATTATTGGTTTTGCTGCGTCCGCGAAACCATCAGCCTACGCCCTAAGAACTATGGCCGCTGCAGAGGGCTGGTTCTCTCTCTCCGCCGCACGTGCTGTATTTTGTGGAGACGGATAAATAAACCAAATCGTTTTGCGTATATAATAGCGCATTGCTGTAGATTTTTGTTTAATTTAAGTTAAAATGTTGAATAATTAGCGTTGATCTTCGTATGACGAAGTTTAATCTTTTCTGAAACAAAACGGTAGGGCGCGATCTCCGACCGTGTGAGCCATAGCCCCGCTACTCCGGGGCGACGGCTTAGCGCGCCGCAATCCTGTGTCCAAACGGTAGGGCGCGGTCTCCGAGCGCGCCGCAATGCAGCATTATTGTTAAATGTATAATAAAATTATACGATTTAATGCAATATTTTACTGTATAGTAATTTTTTGTTTCAGTGGAGAAGCATTTAAACGAAATTTCTTTTCGTGTAGCTTCTAATTACAGAAACTTTTCAGCCAACATCAAATATGAAACAAGCAAATTAAAATAAGGACAAATTTGAAATGTACAAAAAGTTAAACTTATATGTTGTCTGTTTGGCATTTGTTATGATGACTGCATGCACTGCAACAAATTTAAAAAACAATGCAAAAACCCCCTGCCCTGTAAACTCAAAAAAAACAGGTGATGTTATGCAGGCAAAAGAAAACTGTCATAAACCTGTGATAATTGCCCACCGAGGCGCAAGCGGCTATTTACCCGAACATACACTCGAAGCAGTTGTCATGGCATATGCAATGGGGGCTGACTATATTGAGCAGGATGTTTCAATGACAAAAGACGGCAAAATAGTCGTGATGCATGATATATATCTTAATTCAGATACTAATGTAAGTAAATTATACCCGAAAAGATGTGACAAAAATGGAAAATATCATATTTCTGATTTTACACTGAAAGAAATAAAAAAATTAACTGTTCATGAAAGGACTGATAAAAACGGTAAAGCAGTTTTCAGCGACAGATTCCCTGAAAATGATAAACTGCCACTAAGAGTTCCAACACTTATAGAAGAGATTATTTTGATACAGGGGCTCAACAAAAGCACCGGAAATTGCAGAGGCCTGTATGTGGAACTGAAGAAACCGTGGGTATATCCCGACCATGGAAAAAAATTTGCTAAAAAAGTACTATCCATTCTTAATAAATACGGTTATAACAACAGGAGTTCTAAATGTTATATCCAGTGTTTCGACCCTTACGCATTGAAGTATATAAAAAATAAACTTCACAACCAATTGAAATTAATTCAGCTTATAGGAAAAAACTCCTGGAATGAAACCCCGGGTATTGATTACAATAAAATGCTGACAAAAAATGGAATTAAAAAAATTGCCAAGTACGCTGACGGAATAGGACCCGATATAGACCAGCTCTTTACAAATTATGGAAAAAGCTCCACCCTCAAGCCTAACAATGTAACTAAATGGGCACATGAAAACGGCCTTCTTGTGCATCCTTACACATTGAGAAAAGACTCCCTTCCTGAAAATTTAACTTATGACAGTGTATGCAATGCTCTATTTAAAAAAGCAAAGGTTGACGGGATGTTCACAGATTTTACGGATTTAGGTGTAGAATACGTAAATAAGAATTTTAATTAAAAATTAGACTGGGAGATTTTTCTATTTAATAAATTTTTAATCTTTTCTTGATTTTAATAAATACAATTATTTATTATATCCTTTATGTTCTATGTTTTTCTTTGAGTATTGACATATTGCTGAAATATAAAATTTAAATCTAAAATCTGAGCTTTGCTCTTAACAGAGATATTACAAATGAACAATTTAACAGAACAAAAAATGAACAATAAATATAAAGTTCGTGAAGAAAACAGTATAAAAGAAAATATTACTGATTATCTTAAACGGCATGAAGAAAAGGATATGCTCCGTTTTCTTACTGCCGGAAGCGTAGATGACGGAAAATCAACTTTAATCGGCCGTCTTCTTTATGACTCCCAGATGATATATGAAGACCAGCTTAATTCTGTATTAAAGGATTCAAAAGTTTACGGTACTACTGATGATGAATTTGATCCGGCACTTCTTACTGACGGCTTGAAGGCTGAGCGTGAACAGGGAATTACTATTGATGTTGCGTACCGCTATTTTTCAACCGAAAAAAGAAGTTTCATTATCTGCGATTCTCCGGGCCACGAACAGTACACACGCAATATGGCTACCGGCGCTTCACACTGTAACCTTGCTATAATTCTTATCGATGCAAGAAACGGTGTAATGCCTCAAACCAAAAGGCACAGCTTTATATCTTCCCTGCTCGGAATTAATCACTTCATCATAGCAGTTAATAAAATGGATGCAGTTGACTATTCAGAACAGGTTTTCAGGAAAATACGCCGGGATTATGAAAGTTTTGCAGCTAAACTGGATACTAAAGATATTCATTTTATACCTATTTCTGCTTTGAAGGGCGATAATGTTGTTAACAGGTCCGAAAACATGGAATGGTATGACGGAGCTCCACTCTTATCCACCCTTGAGGAAATACAGATTGTCAGTGATAGAAACTTAATTGATTTCCGCTTCCCGGTACAGTACGTATTAAGGCCTAATTTGAACTTCAGAGGTTTTGCTGGAACAATTGCTTCAGGTACAGTCAGAAAAGGCGATAAAATAGTCAGCCTCCCTTCAGGACAGCAAACTGAAGTAAATCAAATAATAACTTTTGATGGTGATAATGAGGAGGCCTTTGCACCGCAATCAGTAGTCCTGACTACAAAAGACGAAATAGATATTTCAAGAGGATGTGTATTGTCAAGAACAAACAATACGCCTGCGGTGGGAAGCAATTTTGATGCGGACATTGTCTGGATGTCTGAAGATGAAGTTAATTCCGGAAAAAGATTCACCTTGAAAACCTCAACTCAGGCTGTTCCTGCTACACTCTCAAAACTGAGATATAAATTTGATGTAAATACTCTTCATCGACAAAATGCAGATGAATTGAAATTAAATGATATAGCAAGGGTTGAAGTTAAATCACACAGGCCTCTCTGTTTTGATTTCTATAAAGACAATAAACAAACAGGGGCCTTTATTTTAATAGATAATATGACAAATGCAACTGTCGCAGCCGGAATGATAATCCAGGCATCCTCTTCACATATTAAAACTCGAACACATATCGGAACAGAGCCGGTAAGCAAAAATATATATAAAGAGAAAACAGAAATAACTCCGGCCCATAGAGAAAAACTCTTAGGACATAAAGCTTCAACAGTCTGGCTGACAGGACTTAGCGGTTCAGGAAAATCGACAATCGCAAGAGCACTCGAAAATAAATTAATAGAACTTGGCATATCTGCCTTTATTCTTGACGGCGATAATATTAGGCACGGTCTTAATAAAGATCTTGGATTCTCCGGAGAGGACAGAACCGAAAATATAAGAAGAATCGCAGAGGTTGCAAAACTAATGAATGATGCCGGAATAATTGTTATTACTTCTTTTATTTCCCCTTTTATAAAAGATAGGGAACAGGCAAAAATGATTATAGGCAAAAACAGGTTTTTTGAAACTTCAGTAATAGCAGATTTAGAAACATGCAGGTTAAGAGATCCGAAAGGATTATATAATAAGGCAGCTAAAGGCGAAATAACCAATTTTACCGGCATTGATTCACCCTATGAAGAACCTGAACAACCTGTTATTGAATTAGATACACGGAAAAAAAGCGTAGAAAAATCAGTGGATATTATTGTCTCTGAACTCAAATACAATAAAATTATACCATAATTACACTTTTCTTTTAACATATGTTAATTATATTATTAGTTTTTGCCATACATAACTTCCAGCTGCGAAGTTATGTGGCGGAGCATAGAAAGATTCCCTCAAATGCTTTCATCCCGAATGGGATAAAGAGAAACTCAAATCGGAAAGTCAAAGCAGTATTTATATATGCAAAGTCAAAATGACTATTCAAAATATTTACTTCTCAAATTAATACATTAATACATTAACCCATTGACACAACTATGAAAGACAAAATTGCAATTATAGGCTTAGGTTACGTAGGTTTACCATTAGCTGTAGAACTCGGAAAAATTACTGAAACAATAGGTTACGACATTCAAAAATGGCGTATTGATGAACTTGGAAAAGCTTATGACCGCACAAAAGAAATAAGAACTGAAGAACTGCAGTCGGCACAATACCTGAAATACACTACAGATATAAACAAACTCCGCGAAGCAAACATATATATTATTACGGTTCCCACTCCAATTGATAAATATAAACAACCCGACCTAACTCCGCTTTATCGTGCCAGCACAACAGTTGGTGCAGTATTATCTCCGGGCGACATTGTGATTTATGAAAGTACTGTTTTTCCGGGTTGCACAGAAGAAGAGTGTGTTCCGGTTCTGGAAAAATTAAGCGGACTAAAATATAATAAAGATTTTTACTGCGGTTACTCGCCTGAGCGAATTAATCCGGGAGACAAAGAACACTCTGTTAGAGATATTACAAAAGTCACCTCAGGCTCCACACCCGAAACAGCAGAAAAAGTCGATCAGTTATATAAAAGAATTATTACTGCAGGCACACATTTGGCTTCAAGCCTTAAAGTTGCTGAGGCTGCAAAAGTAATTGAAAACTCTCAGCGTGATCTGAACATTGCGTTTGTAAACGAACTTTCTAAAATTTTTACTCTGTTAGGCATTGATACAACCGAGGTATTAGAAGCAGCCGGGACGAAATGGAACTTTCTTCCTTTCAGACCGGGGCTCGTCGGCGGACACTGCATAGGAGTAGATCCGTATTATCTAACACATAAGGCACAGGCTGCAGGTTACCACCCTGAAGTAATCCTATCCGGTCGACGCATTAATGATACTATGGGTAAACATATAGCAAATGAAATAGTCAAACTGATGATCAATAAAGGTCATAAGGTTAAAGGCTCAAATATTCTAGTAATGGGAATTACGTTCAAGGAAAACTGTCCTGATATCAGAAATTCAAAAGCTATTGATTTAGTTAATGAATTGAAAGATTTCGGTTGCCATGTCAAAGTGTATGATCCATGGGCCAATATCGGGGAAGTAAAAGAAGAATATGGGATAGAACTCTCTCCAAAACCTAATTGCGATGAAAAAGCAGATTATGATGCTGTAATACTCTCTGTTTCCCATGAAGAATTTAAAGATTTTGATTTCAGCAAATTTACAAAGGATAATGTTGTAATTTATGATATAAAATCTTTCTTAGATAAGAAAATCATAGACAAAAGACTATAGCGGTACAGTAAGAAACACCACTAATAAACACTTATGTTCACTGATTAGCTTTGATCTTCGCCCGACAAAGTTCTATCCTATTTGAAACGAACCGGTAGGGCGCGATCTCCGACCGTGTGAGCCATAGTCCCGCTACTACGGGGCGACGGCTTAGCGCGCCTAAATACAGCATCGTTTACTAAATATGTTATATTTTTCATTTAAATAGTAAGTTTACCCTGATATATTAATTCTTGTTTCAGGGGAGATATTAGGATTGCATTACTTTGATTTTTTTATTCAAATAAGTTAAAGCAATAGAATTTATAAGTGAAGTTAAGCAATGCTTTAATCTGTGTTTAAAGTTGTAATAAGTGCTAATCCTGCTTCGCTTCGTAAGCTATGCAGGTCAGGTAATAAGCTGTTCTTTATAAACATCAGCACATCAGTACTGTGCACCCGTTAACATATATATATCATTTAAAAGGAGCAAAAATGAAAGACCAACAAGATTATACACTTCAGGAAAATTACCGGGACGATGAAATTAATCTTATTGATATTTTTAAAAATTTATGGCGTAAACGTGCTTTTATAATTATAAGCAGCATTCTGGCAGTACTCATAATTATCACAGCATTTGGTTTATATTATCTAAGTCAGCCTAAAACCCAAATTGCAAACCTTGAATTTTCTTTGAACTTCAGCGGATATTCTCAGGGGGAATATCCAAACGGTTCAAAATTTTCTGAAAACGATATAATAGCCCCGGTAGTTTTACGAAAAGTATATAATAAAAATAATTTGGATAAATACTTTAAAGATTTTACCGGGTTTCAGGATTCTATATCAATTTATAAAAATAACAGCAAACTTCTATTTCTGAATGCTGAATATAAGCAAAAATTAAGTAATAAAGATTTAAGACAGCCTGACCGTGAAAAACTCGAATCTGAATACAAAAGTAAGAAAAAAGCAATTTTAAATAATGCTAATCTCAAGCTCTCTATCACTAACCAATTCAAGTTAAAAAATATTCCTGAAGAAGTATTAAATAAAGCTTTAAGAAATATACTCAGTTCATGGCTGGATTTTGCTGTAAAGAACAAAGGTGTTAATAAATATAGAATGTCGATATTAACTGATAATGTCGTTTCTTCAAAAAATCTGTCTGGGTTAAATTATATTGTAATTTGTGAATTTCTAAAAGAAACCATCACAAAACTGCAAAAAGATATAGAAAATATTTCGAAAATCCCCGGTGCCAATACAACAACTATTACTCAAAATAATAAAAAAATCAATTTAAGCGATTTGCAATTCAAAATTGATTTTCTACAAAATTATGAATTATCACCATTAATTAGTGCTGTTTCAACTTTCAGGGTTACTCAGCAGGGAGAATTATCGGATTTATTCATTACCTCGAAAATCAATGAACTCAAAAGAAAAAAACAACTATTGCTAAATAAAAAAAAGATTTATTCTGAAGCTATAAAGAACACTGTGCAAATTCAATCAGAAAAGAAATCGGATGGCCGGGAGACATCAAAAAACGATATTGTGTCACAGCCGGTAGCGCAGCTTGATGGAACTTTCCTTAACAAAATTGTTAATATGGTTCAGAAGGATAAAAGTTTGCAGTATAGACAAACTTTATCAGATAAAGAAATATCGACAGGGTTAGATCTCGCAGAAATAGAAAACCGTATTAAATACTATAAACAATTGTTGAATGCTGATAAAGTTACACAAAAAATAGATAATCGGAAGGGTTTTAAAAATAATAAACAAATTAATACTCTGGTTATAGATAAAATTAAGTTGATCCAGGATCGGACCCGCTCTTTGATTGCTGATGCGAACCTCTTCTATAAAAAATTATATGAAAACTTATACCCTCAGTCAACATTTTATAAGATTAAATCTTTTACTTCAGAAAGCGTAAAATCTCTGTCCCTAAGAAAAACTTTGATATTTATAATTATATCATTAATTTTGGTAGAAGTCCTAATAATCGCAATAGCCTTAATCTCTGCAGCGATGAAAGAACACAAACAGTAGCTTCTTAACCACTAACCTCCACAGATGTTCGTTAGTAAATGAAAATCTTGCAGTTAAAACACTGCACCACTAATCTCCGCTAATAAAAACCATTTAAACCCATTACTTTAATTTTTTGATAAAAAAATAAAAGCAATCGGTTTTATAAGTGAAAATAAGTGAAGATTAGCGGTGCTAAAAAACTCTTCGTGAGCTTCTTATCTTCGTGGTAAGAAATAAGTTTTCGTAAGCTATGCAGAACACGTAAGCGAACATTAGTGGTGAAAAACAAAAAAAATGAAAAATCCGGATTTACGTTTCAGAAATATGTCGCCTGAAAAGAAGCTACAGTTAGCGGAAGATCTCTACTGGTCTGCAAGGAAATTAAAAAAAGATTCACTTAAAAGTCTTCATCCCAATTGGACTGAAGAAAAACTAAACCGGAAAGTAAAAGAATCCTTTATGTATGCAAAATCGTAATTTATTCAAAATTTTTACATCTCGACTTAATACAGCAAAACTCAATTATATTGTTACTGGATCAGTTGCCGGAATAATCTATGGGGAACCTCGGTTAACACATGATGTTGACATTATAATACACCTAAAAGAAAACGATATAGCAGGACTTATATCGCATTTTCCCGACAAAGATTTTTATGTACCGCCTTTCGAAGTAATAAAAACAGAGATAATCCGTAATAATCGCGGCCACTTTAATATTATTCATCATGAAACAGGCTTTAAAGCTGATGTATATTTAGTTGGTAATGACCCATTGCATCTATTCGCATTTAAGAATAAAAAAAATATAAAAACAAATGGAGAAACAGTTTATTTTGCTCCGCCGGAGTATGTAATTCTGAGAAAGCTTGAATATTACAATGAAGGAAATTCAGAGAAACACCTTAGAGATATCAAATCAATATTATCAAACTGCCCGTTTAAAATAGACCGACAATTCATAGAAAATAATATAAAATCAGCTAAAATGAAACAACTTTTTATTTCGGTAGTTAGGGAAAATGAAAATTTGTAGTAAGAAAAATCAACCGCTTATTGCCACTAATCAACACTAATAAATTAAATAATATTTAAAGCTCATTGCTTTAATTTTTTGATAAAAAAATAAAAGCAATCGTTTTTATAAGAGAAAATTAGTAGTGCTAAAATCAAAATGAACTTAGAAAAAATTAAAAATATAATTTCAGCTTACTTCTCTAATATTCCTCAAGTTAAAACAGTTTATCTTCATGGATCTATTATTAAAAAGTGTTCCAGAAACGACAGCGATATTGACATTGCGATTATAGTTAATGATGATTTAAATATTAATAAATTAAAACTATTAGAGTTCTCTTCAGATTTAGAAATAAAGCTCGGAACTGTCGTGGACATAGGGATTGTCAGTTCAGCCAACCTTGTTTATTCAAAAGAAGTAATTGAAAATGGAATTTGCGTTTATAGCAATGATGAAAATATGAGAAAACTGAAAGAAGCTACATTGCTCTCTTTGTATCTCGATTTTCAGGACGAAAGGCAGGAAATTTTAAATGCATATACAGGTTGATGACATTTTGTTAAATAAAGCTGCTATTATTGAGCGTTGTATAAAACGTATAAAAACAGAATATTCTTTGTCTCCGTCCCTTAATGATTTCACTCATCTCGATGCTTTAACACTGAACATTGAGAGAACCTGTCAGGCAGCAATAGATATGGCAATGCATATTATTGCCATAAAACATTTTGGAATACCGCAAACAAGTTCAGGTGCATTCGAAATCCTCTATAAAAATAAAATTATCGATGAACAACTTTTTCACAGCCTGAAAGGGATGACAGGTTTCAGAAATATCGCAATTCATGAATATCAAACTTTGGACAACGAAATATTAAGACACATAGCTGAAAAAGGCTATAAAGATTTTACTAAATTTTGCAAGCAGCTAAATATAAATATTAGGGAGTGAATATCGTGG
>JAIPJT010000059.1 GCA_021733985.1 Victivallales bacterium
AATAATGCTGCATTGCGGCGCGCTCGGAGATCGCGCCCTACCGTTTGGACACAGGATTGCGGCGCGCTAAGCCGTCGCCCCGGAGTAGCGGGGCTATGGCTCACACGGTCGGAGATCGCGCCCTACCGTTTTGTTTCAGAAAAGATTAAACTTCGTCGCGCGAAGATCAACGCTAATTACGGATATTCCTCTTTTTGTTTCCCGTTGATTGTTTTTTTTGTAAACAAATCATATCTTAAATGTTAACATTAAGCGGGGAAGTATCTGGTGGTACAACAAGTCTTCAAAACTTGTAGCGAGTAGATAAAACTGCCCGTGGCAGGTTCGATTCCTGCCCCCGTAGCCAACTTTCTTTTTCACGAAATTTCACGCCATTTTTTGAAATAGAGTAATTTTCAAATGTTGTGTATTTAAAATTTCCGGCATATCCAAAGTTTATCCATTCTAAGCTGCATTTTCCTGTAATTCTCCATCTTTAAAAACAGTACCATACATACAAGTGGAATATGTTTTAACCTTTCAATTTTGTATTTTCCTGAGGTGAGGTTGATTATTGAGGGATATCCTCCCAGCTTACATCTTTGTGAGTAGTTATAATACTATTAAAATAGTCTTTTACTTCATCCGGCCAATCGTCTTGTACTTCATCGAAGTATTCTACACTCTGTCCCATTGACTCTGCTCTACAAAATGCACCAGTTGGTGTTTCATCGAAAAAAGGATAATTATTATTATTAAAAGTATAATCATACTCATCATCATCATAACCTGAATAAGAAATAGACAGGTTTCCATCTAAATCTCCCGTTCCTTCATAGTTTACTTCTATACTTACCTTACGATCATCATCCGCATACACAGACACATTCTCATTACTCCATACATCGGAGTAGGTTAGAGATCCATCGTCCGGCAACGCTACTTCATAAACCGGAGAATCGCCATGTTCAGTATTTTCACTATTACCAAAATTAGTATAAAGGTGCATTAATGAATCTTCTGGATTGACAAACCTTGTAAAATTGGCAATAGTATTTTCACCAAAACTCCCTGCATTATCAGGTACATCCATTGGATTATCTGCCGCGGATGGAGATGGTGCACTAAAAGTACCTCCTCCGGAATCGCCACTATCAACCGGGGAGTCTGACTGTGCGCTTACACTTTCCATTGTTTCGGGCTGCCTATTCTGCATAACTTCGTCGTACAGCAGAGTATTCTGGCTTCTTTTAAAGCATTTTTGTTCTGCATACAGTTGGAAAGCGAGGAACACAGCTAAAATTGTGATTACGGCCTTTTTCATTAATATTCTCCTTTTTTTTATTATTTTATAATTCATGATTATTTTTTAGTAAAATAATTATGAACAATTTTAACTTATTTATACAATGCTGTCAATATCGATACAGGAAAAAAATTATAGCAGGAAAAAGGAGGGTAAACTAAATTATAATATTTTTTCAGTTAGGTTAAACTTTTTTTATGAGGTGCAGCGCCGGTTATTCACTAAATTCATTACACACCCAGTTGGTAATATCAAGAATATAACCATCATAATATTTCGGTTTATACGTTTTGTCTCTTTCTACATTTAAAAGACAGTAAACCTTCCTCGGTGTACCGTCTTTTTTATAGACTTTAAATATCTGTTCAATTGAAACAGCGCCTTCATCGCTTTTTTTTCTGATTTCAGTTAAAACTTTACTCCTGTAATCCTCATGAATGAAGTCTCTATAACTCATATTATTTTGTGAGAAATCATCTACAGAATATCCGTACTGTCTTATATTTGGGGAAACATATTCCACTGTATCATTTTCTATCGCAGAGAGGCGAAAAACAACTACAGGCCCTTTAACAAAGATTTTTCTTTCTCTATACAGCAGCTTTTCTATATTCTTTCTAACTTTGATCTGCTTGACTAAGTTATCATTTATCTTTTCAAGTTCCAGAGTTCTTGCTTCCACCTGTTTCTCAAGGTTCGCCTTTGCGTTTTCGAGGTTTTCCTGTATTTTTTTCATTTCAGTAATATCCATAGCTACCCCGATGAGCCCTGCTAAAGAACCGTCCGCCCGTCTGTGTACTGTCTCATGAAAAACCATATTTACATTTTCATTATTCTTTTCAAGCATAAGCTCATAAACTTTTGTCGTTGTACCTGATAACAGTTCTAACTCTTTGCTTCTTATCAGCTCGCTGCTTTCTTCTTCAAATATATCAAAGACGGTTTTCCCGATAATTTTATCTTTTGTTACTCCCATCAGATTCTCGAACGCTGTATTGCATGCACCGTAATTCAAGTCTGTTCCTTTAATAAAAAGCGGACTTGGAATATTATCCATTACACTCTGCAGAAAGTGCAGCTGTTCTCTCTGGAATGTCTCGGTTCTTTTTCTTTCAACAGCATATCGGATTGCGAGCGATAAAAGATGGCTGTCGATTTTTCGCTTTATCAGGTAATCCTGCGCACCAAATCGAACTGCGTTCACTGCAAGCTCTACATCGTCTTTTTCAGTCAGAACAATTATAGGGAGTTTAAATTCATTAGCTCTCAGTTTTTTGAGCGTAGTTAACCCTTTCGACTCAGTTAAAAACAGATCAAGGAGAATAACGTGGATATCCTGCGTTTCTATATAAAGGAAAGCTTCGTTTAGTGTTTTCACACATTCAAGTGTAAATGGAAATGAATTTATTTTCGATAAAGATTCAGATAAAGATTTAGCGAACTCAATGTTCTCTTCTATCATCAATATGTTAATTTCACTTCCCCTGTTCATAATTAATGACTCTCTTTTTATTAAACCTTTATTTATACTAATATTAAGTATTTTTAATAATTAAAGCGATCTTTTCAGAAAAACCCAAAAAATCAAATCCCTATTTCAATATTTCAGATGAGATATTATGAGCAGTTCAATGACATTGCCCGGCGATTAAACCGACAACAATTAACGAACAAGACTGAAAAGTGCTGTGTTATAAAATTTTCCATCAAGGTAATAGTTCTCTTTCAGTAAGCCTTCCTGTTTAAAACCAAGCTTTTCTAAGAGCTTTACTGAGTTATTATTATCAGGATCAATATTAGCTTCAAGGCTGTGAAGGTGTAATCCTTTGAATGCAGTTTCTATTACAGCTTTCAAAGCTTCTTCCATATATCCCTTTCGTCGGGCATTCGGCAGTAGACCGTAACCGATTTCTCCTCTAAAATGTTCTCTGTCAATCTTCCATATTCCAATATAACCTATAAAGAAAAATTCATACTTTAGGTATATAGACCAGTTTATGCCCATTTTAAATTCGTAGGCATACTGGCAGTTTATTATAAGCTCTTCAGCTTTTTCTGTATTTTCGTATGGTAATTCGCCCATAGCTCGGGCTGTTTCTCTGTCCGATTTTAGACTGAACATATTTTCTCTGTCTGACATATCAAGTTTCTTCAGCAGAAGCCTGTCTGTTGTTAAAGTTGGAAAATTATCCGGCTGAAACAACGAATCATGCAGCTGGTACTCATTCATCTTACAATCACCACCAGCTTTTAATCAGCTGTTTATTTTTATTATACCATTTTTCTGCACCGTCAGCAGGATCATCAGCCTTCCCTACAGCATCCATTAAACTGTTTAACTGCTTCTCCGTGAAATTAAATTTTTCGAAGAACGAAGTAATTTCAGGATATTCCTCTCTAAAACCTTTCCTTGAAAGTGTAGCAATAACGTCTTTTGGATATATACCCTTAGGATCTTTCAGGAATTTTATATTAAAACGTGCCCACATAAAATGCGGTTTCCAGCCGGTAATTATCACAGGCTCCCTGTCATCGTAAGCTTTTTTGAGACAGGCAATCATAGCAGGGCCGCTTGAGGTTATCTGCCGGAAAGGTATTTTATATTCCTTTATTGCTTTCGTTGTATTATTATGAATCCCGGCTCCGCTTCCAATACCTATTATTTTATTATTATATTTTTCTGCTACTTTCCGGGATTTAAGGTCTGTAATTGAATTTTCTTTTACATAGTCCGGAACAACAAGGCCTGTTCTTCCATTACTGAATGATTCCCCTATTCTGTCAATATGTTTTCCATATTTTTTCCAATAATGTTTATGAGTGTGAGGCAGCCAGGCATCAAGAAAAAGATCACAGTCTCCTTCAGCAAGTGAAGCATAAATAGGCCCGGGCTCAATAGGTTTTATTTCTGTACTATACCCCTTATCCTCTAAAGCTATTTCAGCTAAATTTGTCAACGCAATTCCTTCGGCCCAGTTAGGATACAGGATTGTGAGCACACCTTTCCGGCTGTTCTTTTTCCCAGCTCCCCCCTTATCATCTTTTTTGCAGCCTGAGAAAAATATAAATAATACAGTTAAAAAGAATATTAAAAATAATGTTAAACGTTTAGTCATATTTTCTGCCTCCACTTTTTATTAAAAAAATATAAATTTTATTTTAACGATCCTTTCTCATACCAAAAGACTGCGTAATCCGGTCTAAAAATATTGCAATAATAACAATCCCTAATCCAGCTTCAAAACCAAGTCCGATATCAGCCTGCAGAATTCCTGTATAAACTCTTTCTCCCAATCCTCCTGCACCTACCATTGAAGCTATGACAACCATAGAAAGCGCAAGCATAATAACCTGGTTTATTCCCGCCATGATTGTGGGCAGCGCCAGTGGAATCTGAACTTTTATAAGCAGCTGCTGCTCTGTAGCACCAAATGCTTTAGAAGCCTCAATAACATCTTCCTGAACCCCCCTTATACCGAGATTTGTCAGTCTTACCGCCGGTGGCAATGCAAATACAACAGTAGCAACAACTCCAGGGACATCCCCCACACTGAAAAAAAGTATAGCAGGAATCAGGTACACAAAAGCGGGTAAAGTCTGCATAAGGTCAAGGACCGGTTTTACTACTTTTTCAAGACAGTCATGTCTCGAAGCAGCTATACCGAGAGGTATTCCGATAATCAATGCTATCAGAGTTGAAGTTATTACAAGAGCCAGTGTTTGTAGAGTATCTTCCCACAGTCCCAAATTGTAAAGAAGCGACATACCGAGAAAAGTAAAAACAGACATTCCCCATGCAGATTTTAAACCCTTTTTATTTAATAATCCCTTTTTACGGGCAATAACACAATAAGACAATATTGTAAAAAAAATAATCATTACCATAGGTTCAGGCCAATAAAGTAACTTCTGAAAACTTTTTACAATAGTTTCAATAGAAACAGAAACAGCATCGAAAAAAGGCTCACCTTTTTCAGCTGCAGCTTCAATAAATGTTTCTAAATATTCTCCAAGCCTAATGTGTAGCATGTTTCTCCAAATATTTTTTATTCTCTGCGTCAGCCAGTGCTGCTACTATACTTTTTTCAGAAATAGTCCCCTTAATAATACCGCTTTTATTTACAACAACAGCCGGTGAATCCAGTACAGCTATCGAAGACAGCATACTTTTCAAAGGGGTTTCAGGTGCAAAAACATAACTATCCGGTTTTATAATAATACTTTTATCTCTTTTGCCTTTTATTTTATTTTTTATATCATCCCTGGCTACAATTCCCCGGAGCATGCCTTTTTTATCTACAACAGGAAGATAAGACACATTATTTTTATCCATTTTTTCGAGAATATTTTTCGGTTCTTCACCAGGATATACAACAGTACCAACAGGGACCATTGCATCTTCAGCAGTAACAATTTTTGACATGTCAACTTTTTCAACAAATCTCTCTACATACCTTGTTGCAGGTTTCTTTAATATATCTTTAGGTGTTCCGGTTTGAACTATCTTTCCGTCCTTCATCAATATTATCCTGTCACCTATCTTTAATGCTTCATCCAAGTCATGTGTAATAAATACAACTGCTTTTTTCTTTAATTCTTCGATCTGCAGAAGTTCATCCTGCATCTCTGCTCTGATCAGGGGATCAAGAGCGCTGAATGCTTCGTCCATTAAAAGAATATCTGTATCAACTGCCAGAGCCCTTGCGAGACCTACACGCTGCTGCATGCCTCCGCTCAACTGTTCAGGATAAACATTTTCCCAGCCTTCCAGCTTAACCACCTGCAGCGCCTTTTCAGCTTTACGATATCTCTCATCTCTATCTATTTTCTGAAGTTCAAGGCCGAATGCCGCGTTCTCAAGTATTGTACGATGAGGAAGCAGTGCAAAGTGCTGAAAAACCATACCAAATTTCTGCTGTCTGAAAGTACACAGTTCTTCATTCGATAATTCCCGTACATTCACTCCGTCTACTGTGACTGTACCCCGGGTCGGTTCATGCAGCCTGTTTATACATCGGACAAGAGTTGACTTTCCGCTTCCGGAGAGTCCCATTATAACCAGTTTTTCACCTTCATACACCTCAAAAGAAGCATCAAAAACTCCGATAGCACAGCCGGTTTTTTCAAGAATTTCATTTTTCGAAATGTCCTGTTCAAACATTGACCGTGCTTTATCAATTTGATTACCAAATATTTTTTCTATGTTTTTTACTACTATTTTGGGCATTGATATACACGCTGTGATTGATTATTCGTGATTTTTTGTAAATTCAGTTTAATATTTTTTTTTAAGAGAGAGCATACATTGCTATTCCGGAAGCAACAGAAGCATTAAGTGAGTTTATTTTTCCTTTTTGCGGAATTTTAACAATATAATCTGCATTGTTTAAAATATACTGTCCTACAGATTTATCTTCGCCGCCGATCACAAGCATAAATTTATCGGTTTTTAAGTTTTCTTTTAAGTCGTTAAGATCAGTATCAGCCTTTTCGTCAAGGGCAGCAATTTTAAAACCGTACTCAATCGATTTTTTCACGTAACCATTAGCAGTCATATCACGTGAAATAAATAGATGTTCCGTAGCTCCAGACGACACTTTTACAACTGAAGAATAGATTTCAGGAGACCCTTTCGAAGGCAAAAGTACATTTTTAAAACCGAAAATTTCCGCATTTCTTAAAACAGCTCCCAGGTTATGCGGATCTTCAATATTGTCTATCAGTAACAGTTTATTCCCTTTTTCGAATAACCTGTTAAAAGTGACATAAGGGTATGGTTCTGTTTCCAGAACTACGCCCTGGTGGTTTTTTGTCCTTACAAGGTTAAATAACCTGCCTTTATCAGTCTTCTGGATGGGGACAGAAGATGTTTTCAGAATATTAAGAAGGCTTTTAAACTTAGGACTGCTGCCTGTAGAAACATATGCTTTATATATTTTCCTTCTTTTCCCTATAACTGTCTCTAAAGCCGGATTAAGGCCATAAACCAGGGTTCTGGCGTTTTGCATATTGACTGTTCAATTTAAAATTTTTAATATATATATAACCCAAATATCTTATTGAGTATTTATTCCGGAATATTTTAGATAAAGCTAAACCGCCTCATAGAAACAGCCCCGGAAGTATGAGTGTTTTTCATGCAACATCCGATTATTCGGAAAAAAATAAAAAGGAAAAGTATAAAGTCCCGTCCGTTTTCAGTTATGACAGGAAATATTTCAGTTTTTTATAGCCTGGCAGACTGTAATTGCCGCCACACCGACTATATCATCTACAGAGCAACCTCTTGATAAATCATTTACAGGTTTAGCCAAACCCTGAAGAACGGGTCCTATAGCCACAGCACCGCCTATTCTCTGCATGAGTTTATAACAGATATTCCCAACATTCAAATCAGGAAAAATTAAAATATTTGCCTCTCCCTTTAATTCACTGTCAGGGCTTTTGCTTGCAGCTACCTTTGGTACAAGAGCAGCATCAGCCTGAAGCTCTCCGTCAAAAATAATATCAAGCTTTTCTTCTTCAATCTTATTTTTCATTAATTCTGTTGCCTTGATAACATTTTTTATAAGAGGATGGTTATTCCCGCTGCCTTTTGTAGAAAAACATAAAAAAGCAACTTTTGGAACAGTTCCTATGAACGCTCTATGAGTTTCAGCGGTAGCCAGTCCAATATCGACAAGCGTTTCAGGTCCGGGGTCCGGATTCACTGCGCAGTCCGCGAATAAAAGAGAACTGTTCCCGGCTGCTGTAGCCCTTGAAAGATCCATGAGAAAAGAGCTGCTGACTTTATTAATATTCGGTGATGAACCTATCACCATAAAAGAAGCTCTTAACATATCACCTGTTGAAGCGATGCTGCCGCCTACGAAGCCATCGACTTCGTTAAGCTTTGTCATCATAGCACCATAATAAAGCCGGTCGTTCAAAACTTTAGCAGCTTTATCTTTCTCAATATTCTTCCCTTTTGCTTTTCTTAATTCGCAAAGTTTATCTATGTAGTAATCCAGTTTGTCAGACTTCTGATGATCCAGTGCAGTAAATAATCTTTCTTTAAGACCGGCTTCTTTACAGGATTCATCTATTTCCTTTTCTGATCCCAAAACAGTGACCGACCTTGAAATTCCAATTTCTCTTACTTTATTGGCAGCCTGAACAACTCTTGGATCCTGGCCTTCGGGAAAAACAATTGTTTTTCCTGCCATAACAGCCTTGTTAATAATATCATCTAAAATTGCCATATCTCAAATGTATCCTTACCGTAAATATTTGTCATTAACTTTTAATTAATTATATTATAGTTTAAGCCGACTGCCGACAAATTGCAATTTATATTATAACATTTTATTTTTCTTTAAAACATTAATGCTTTGTATTGCAATCTCCAGTTCTTCATCCGTAGGAACCACAAGGACATCTATTCCGCTTGATTCCTTTGCAAGATTTATTGTATTATCCTGTTTAATAGTCTTTGAATTTAAATCTCTGTCATAATCAACACCAATAAAACCGAGTGAATCCAGTATTTTTTCTCTGACAGTATCGCTGTTTTCACCAATGCCGCCGGTAAAGATAATTGCGTCAACACCATTTAAAACTGCGGTATATGCACCAATATACTTTACTATACGCCTGCAGAACATTTTAAGGGCAAGTTCAGATTTTTTATCACCGCTTTCAATTTGTTCAATTATCGCCCTCATATCACTAGAGCCGGCTATTCCCTGCAACCCGCTTTTTTTATTCAGAGTTTTATCAACTTCAGCTACAGTCATACCGGTATTAGCCAGATGGAAAACCACACCCGGATCAATATCTCCGCTTCTGGTACCCATCATAAGGCCTTCTAATGGAGTCAGCCCCATAGATGTATCTTCAACTTTACCGTTTTTAATGGCAGTAATACTTGCACCGTTACCTATATGGCAAGTTATCAGCTTAAGTTCAGAAAGCGGTTTATTTAAAAATTCAGCAGTTTTTTTTGCTACAAACCTATGAGAAGTTCCATGAAAACCGTAACGTCTTATTCCTTTTTCTTCATAAAGTTCATATGGAATAGCGTAAAGAAAGGCTTCCGGCTTCATTGTCTGATGAAAAGCTGTATCAAAAACACCAACATTGGGAACACCGGTGAAAATTTTTTCACAAGCTTCAATCCCTGAAAGATTCGGCGGGTTATGAAGGGGGGCAAGGCTTATGCAATCTGTCATAATTTTTTTCATTTCTTCTGTCATCAGTACGGATTCCGAAACTTTTTCACCGCCGTGAACAGTTCTGTGACCAATCGCTTTAATTTCGGATTTATCTTTAATTACTCCTACTTCAGCGTCTATAAGTTTTTCATAAACTGCTCCAAGAGCATCGACATGATCAATACTTTCTTTACCTCCAGGATTTTTCAAGGCTGTTTTATCCTTACCTGAACCGATTTTTTCATAAATTAAATTCGACTGTGGAAGCCCGATACATTCAACCATCCCTTTGGCGATTACCTCCAGATTGTTATCATCACTGCGTTCAAATACAGTAAATTTAAGCGAAGAACTTCCAGCATTAACGACAAGCATTTTCATGTTTACTAAATCCTTTTCCTACTGATTTTATTTATTATTATAATCTTAAAAAATTAAAAATTATATTAACTTATTAAACATAAGGCGATTTGAAAAGAAAATCAATAAATTTTTCTTTAATTTAAATTAAAAGTTTGTTCTTATATTTTTATATTTAAAAAAATAATAATAATTTTATTGATTTTTAACTTCAATTTTTTATATTAAATAAGTTACGGTTTTATTCCTGCAGGAAGAATTTTCTGTGAAGGAAATAATTCTTACCTGCACAGTAAAATATTAACAAATTTAACCAAGGAGGAAAATTATGTTAAAAAAACGCTTATTTACCGTAGGAACATTCACATTATTATTAGTCGGAGCCATTGTGGTTTTCGCAGCAGATAAAATTTCCAATGACGATAATATGAAGAAAATCCAAATACAAAATGCTCCCTCCCCCCAGCAGTCCACTTCAGTTCCTTCTTTAAATAACAGTTCTTTCGCTGACCAGATCAGGGAAATGCAGCAGATGCAGCGGCAAATGAATCAACATATAAAACATACCTTCAACAGCCCCTTTTTTAAACACCCTAAATTTGATGCTCGGAAAAGCCGTTTAAAACACTCGGAATCAGCATACCCTCAGATAAAATATTATATGAAAAATAATGATTATGTCGTACAATTTATAATACCCGGAATGGATAAAAAGAATATCAAAGTGGAACTGAGCGAACAAACACTTACTGTCAGCGGTCAGGAAGAAAAAACTAAAAAAACTGAAAAAGACAATAATGCTTCAAGTTATTACAGTACCAGTAAATTTTCCCAGTCTATAAGAATACCCGGAAATGCCGATACTTCGGCAATAAAGACAAAATACGAAAACGGTATATTAACAATTACTATACCTAAAGCCGCAAAGCAGAATACCGAAACTAAAGTAATACCCATTAACTAGATGGTATCTGAAAAGGTATTTTTTAACCACGAAGTTCACGAAAAACACGAAGAAAAGGCTTTAATATTCCTTTATAAGATGTTATATTATAATAACTTACAAAACAAAAAACATCAAACAAAGGAATATTAAAAGA
>JAIPJT010000021.1 GCA_021733985.1 Victivallales bacterium
AGCTTGACCGGCCACCGCACACCAATAAACCAAACTTCGTTTGCTTTATAGGCGCACGGCGCCGGTCAGCACCGCAATTATGAAAAAGGGAATCCAAAACCATATGAATTGATAGAGCTAACTTTTGAAACATTTGAAAAGATATTTGCTTCTATACCTAATGAAAATACAAGAAAACAACTTATAAATAAGTATAAAAAGTATATTTCTGAATTTCAGAGTAGTATTTTCCGTTTATCGGGGTCGTTGTTAGATAACATCTTGCATAATAATAGGATATAATAATAGTCTTCGATATGGAAGGCTTAGATGTTTAAAAATATATAGTTTTTATGATTTTAAATATTTTATTTGATAAGAACCATTGCACAGAAATATAACCATTTAAAAAAAGAGAAGGTTCTTTCTGGAGGGATCGCTACCATATAACATTAATTGAGAATGGCTGAAAAATATAATTATCTATCTAATTTATTATTAGATTATTAGTTAACAACGACCACAATAAATTTCGCGCGGCCGAACAGCCGAATGTACCCTGACAGCGCCCCATTATCCAGAAATGACTTGACAAATCCTTAAAAAGAACGTATCGTATTACGTACGTAAAGAAAGGATATAAATTATGACAACATTAACTGCAACAGAAGCAAGAACAAGGCTTTATAGATTACTTGATGATGTTTCAGAATCACATGATCCTGTCCACATTACAGGTAAAAGGCATTCTGGCGTTTTAATATCTGAAGAAGACTGGAATAGTATTCAGGAAACCTTAAATCTTCTTTCTATTCCTGGTATGAGAGAATCAATAGTTGAGGGAATGAATACAGCAGTAGAAGAATGCAGTGAGGAACTGGAATGGTAAAGTGGAAGCTGGTATATACTAAACAAGCTCATAAAGACGCTAAGAAACTTTATTCATCCGGTTTAAAGCCCAAAGCATTAAAACTTTTAAAAATATTAGAAAAAAATCCTTATCAAACACCTCCACCCTTTGAAAGACTTGTGGGAGATTTAAAGGGAGCAGTTTCCAGAAGAATAAATATCCAACATAGACTTGTTTACCAGATCCTTGAAGAAGAAAAAATTGTTAAAGTAATTAGAATGTGGACACATTATGAATAAATCGGTATTAATCGCTATTAATCGGGGTCGTTGTTAGATAACATTTTGCATAATAATAGGATATAATAATAGCCTTCGATATGGAAGGCTTAGATGTTTAAAAATATATAGTTTTTATGATTTTAAATATTTTATTTGATAAGAACCATAGCACAGAAATATAACCATTTAAAAAAGGGAGAAGGGTTTTTCTGGAGGGATCGCTACCATATAACATTAATTGAGAATGGCTGAAAGATATAGCTGTTTCTATACCTAAGGAGGGAAATGAAAAAGAAAATTTTTTGCAATTCTTTTCTGATTTTTTTATTCACTATTACTTCGGGGCTTTTTGCAAGGGAAATTCAGCGTAAAGGAAAACCGATTTCAGTGAACTATGAATGGGACAAATTAGAAGAAGTGATCCTTGGATCTCCGAAAAAACTAACAGTTCCCGGAAATTGTCCCACTATTAAATTCGGATTTGACTATCAAAGCGGCAACGAGGAATGGATTAAAAAACACGGAGGTCAGGAGATGTCTGAAATTGATCCTGATTTCTATAAAAAGCTTGTTCAGCAATCAGATAATCTCGCAAAAATCCTTGAATCTCATAATATTAAGGTACATCGCCATAATCCTGATTTACTGACTCCGGAAGAGCTTGTATTTATGTCAGATTTGGAGAAAGGTCATAATTTTCTTTATCCAAGAGACCCTGTTATAGTTATCGGGAACCATGTTATCGAGACTGCTTTAAAATTACCTATGCGTACGAAAGAAAAATTTATTATAAGGAAGATCTTTAATAGAATTCGTATGAATCACCAGAATTTTAAATATGTTTCTGTACCTTCGGTATCACCTTCTTTTCCTGTGAAAGGAGGAATTTATCTGGAAGGCGGCGATGTAATGCTCAACGGATATGAAATTTATGTTGGCCATTCAGGAAACGCATCAAATAAAGCCGGCATTGAATGGCTACGCAACTACCTGGGAAAAGATTATACTGTTCGCCAGATAGAAATCAAAGATTTTCAGCACCTGGATTGCGTGTTATCACTTATACGTCCGGGCCTTGCTGTTCGTTGTCCGGATGCCTTTGTCGGAAGCCTGCCGGATTCTCTAAAAAACTGGGATTTCATCAATATTCCTCTTGAGGATGCTAAAAAATTAGCATGCAATGTATTTGTTATTGATCAAAATACAGTTATAATTGATGAAAGATTCACATATTTGAAAGAAGAACTGGAAAAACGCGGGATAAAAGTCATAAGCATCCCATTTGACGCAATCGCGCAAATGGGAGGAGGATTTCGTTGTTCTCATCATCCTGTGCGACGTATTAAAAAGAAGTAAAAGGTGTCAAGTCTTTAACCTTGCATCGAGACTATTTTGTGATAGCATAAATCGTATGTCACGTCCGTTACGCTTACTTTGTAAAGTTCAAATGCATTATATGGGTTCAACAAGTTGCGTGCGTAAGTCACCAGTATTTTTTGAAAATTAATGAAATACATATTATGAAAATGAAAGTGGCCTCAGGCTTACCTAATATTTAAAAAAAAGAGATATGCAGCAAGTTTTCTGTTAATTTCATTCTTTCGTTCTATCTTAAAAGTATGATATAGGTATGATGCAAAATAATGACTTTGGATAAAATGCTTATTAAACAGTTTATAAGTAATTGTTTTAAATAAGTTAAGTTGGTCGGGATGAGAGGATTCGAACCTCCGACCTTTTGACCCCCAGTCAAACGCGCTAACCAGGCTGCGCTACATCCCGAAATGAAGCAGATATATAAATTGCATATATAAGCGGAACTTTCAAGTTTCAAGCTCTATGAATTTCAAAGAAAATGATTGAAAGCGGGGAAGACGGCAAAAAAAACGCCGCCGATTATCAGATGCACCTACAGCGCATGGCTTCTTCGCATAGGGCTGCTTGATTCCTCACCTGACCCGGTTAACGAGACTCCATCGCATAGGGTCCGAAAAATCGGCGACGCATTTAATCTATTTCAAAAATCAAAGAAAACAACTTATTTTTTTGTTTTTTTTACTGTTAAATACTGGAGTATTACTCCGATTTCATGCTTAAGTTCTTTTCTATGGATAATTCTGTCTATTAAACCTTTTCTAAGTAGAAATTCAGAAAGCTGAAATCCTTCAGGAAGAGTAGCCTGAGTAGTATCTTTAATAACTCTGGGACCTGCGAACCCTATCAGGGCTTTAGGTTCTGCCAATATTAGATCTCCAAGTGTAGCAAAACTGGCACTTACTCCTGCGGTGGTAGGGTGTGTCATTAATACAATATAAGGAAGACGGGCCTCTTTATGTCTTTCAAGAGCACCGCTTGTTTTGGCCATCTGCATAAGGCTGAACATACCTTCGTACATCCTGGCCCCGCCGCTTGCTGTAACAATCATAAGGGGAAGCTTCTGTTTTGTAGCGAGTTCAGTAATCCTTGCAATTTTTTCTCCGACTACTGAGCCCATGCTTGCTCCGAGAAAACGGAAATCCATGACTCCGATAGCAGTTTTTATTCCTTTGATCATGCCTGTGCCGCAGACAACACTGTCATTTAACCCGGTTTTTTCCCTGTTCTTTTTAAGTTTTTCTTCATAGGAAGCCGCACCTTCAAATTTTAAGATATCAACAGACTTCATTGCACTGTCGGTTTCTTCAAACTCAGTATTATCATCAATTAAAAGCTTTATTCTTTCAAAGGCAGGCAGCTGTCTATGAAATCCGCAAAGCGGACAAACATTCATATTCTGCTTCCATTCATCTTTATGAACGCTTCCTCCGCAGCCTTTACACTGGTCAAAAGTCCCCGGCGGAATCTTTGTCTTTTTCGGAGTTGAAGGATGCGGTACATTTATTGCAGTTTTTAATGTAGAATATCTTGGTTTTCCAAAAAGGCTCATATAATAAACTCCTGATTTAAAAATTCTATGTTTAACAGTATATAATATAAGTTTTGTATTGCTTATTTACTTAATGATTGGTTTCCATTGAATTCACTGTCTATTTGTATAACGGTTGAATTCCGAAGTAAAAAAAAATGCAAATACTACATTACATTTTTATCACAGTTTCCATTTGATTTCAATCAGCTTCTGTATATAAACACGAATTAACACTGTTTTTCCTTACGAACTTAAAGGCTGGTGACTTTCGGATCATGCAGTTCATTTTGATCCTGAAGCAGCAGAACTGTAAATCTCAGCAGATATTTCGGCCCAGGTCCGAGAAACTGCAAAAAAGTATGATTAAGCCCGGATTGGGTTAAAGTTTCCCTTTAGTTGAGAGTACTTCTCCGTTAAGGCGGTCATCCTGAGAAACAGCAATATCCAGTGCTTTCGCGAAGGCTTTAAATGCAGCTTCGAAAATATGATGTGTTTCGCCCCCTGCCTCCTGTATCAGATGAAGATTCAATCCAGACTTAACGCTCAAAGCCTGGAAGAACTCATTGAAGAGCTGTGTATCAATGTTATTAATTGTATCTTTAACTGGATTTAGCCCATAAACAAGGTACGGACGACCCGAAAGGTCAAGAGCGCATGTTACTCTGGTTTCGTCCATAGGAAGTATAAAGTATCCGTATCTTTTTATTCCCTTTTTCCCGCCCAACGCTTTTTGAATTGCCAGCCCGAGAACAAGGCCTATATCTTCCATAGTATGGTGGCAGTCTACTTCCAGGTCACCTTCTGCTTTGATCTCAAGGTCAAAGAAGCCGTGTTTTGCAAAAAGTTCAAGCATATGGTCCAAAAAAGGTATACCTGTATTAATACTGTATTCACCTCTGCCGTCAAGATTAATATTAATATATATATCTGTTTCTTTTGTCTTTCTTTCAATAGCCGAAGTTCTCATAATTATACCTATTCTTATGAATTTAAATTAAAATCATACTTTAACCGCTTACGAATGAAGTTATCGAATAAATTTACAAGTCTTCAAGGTTTAAACTTCGTCGAACGAAGATCAACGCTAATTTGAGATTTTCTGTAAAACTCGGTATTGGCGTTGTTTATATTTTCAGACTTTTATTTCATCGGTTTCAGTCTCTTTTAATACTTTATGGTATTTTTCAAGCAGTGGAAGTATATCGTTTTTCAAGAAATCCTTCACCTGTTCCGGGGCACATCCTATAAACTCTTCAGGATTAATCAAACCGTCAATTTCATTTTTAACAGAATCGAAGAGAGGATCGTTTTTTATTCTGAAAATAAGGTCGTTAGCTTTCCCTTCTTTTTTTATTCTTGTTACGGCATCCATTGAATGTTTTCTTATAGTCTCATGCAGGGCCTGTCTGTCTCCGCCCTTTTTTACAGCTCTCATCATTATATTCTCTGTAGCCATAAAGGGGATTTCAGCCTTCACTCGTGATTCTATAACCTTTTCCCAAATTTTTAAACCGTCTACTATATTGTACATCAACGATAGAATCGCATCGGCAGCCAGGAATGATTCAGGAAGAACAATTCGGCGGTTTGCAGAATCATCGAGAGTTCGTTCAAACCATTGGTTTGCATGGGTATTGGCACAGTTATCCGGGAGAGAAATCAAATATCTTGCCAGAGAACAGATTCTTTCCGAACGCATAGGATTTCTTTTGTATGCCATGGCACTTGAGCCTATTTGAGAAGTTCCGAAAGGCTCTTCTGCCTCTCTGAGGTTTGAAAGCAGTCTGAGATCCCCCGCAAATTTATAAGCGGATTGGCCAATCCCGGAAAGGCAGGATAAAATATAATAATCTATTTTTCTGGTATAAGTTTGACCGCTGACCGCAACAAGCTTTTCAAAACCCATTTTTTCGGCAACTTTCTCATTGAGCCTTTTCACCTTTTCTGCATCTCCTTCAAACAGCGAAAGAAAGCTGGCCTGTGTCCCGGTCGTTCCCTTAACACCGCGAAAAGGCATTTCTTCAATTTCCTTTTCCAGTTTCAAAAAATCAAAGTAGAGATCCTGTAGATAAAGCGACAACCTCTTTCCTACAGTAGTAAGTTGTGCAGGCTGGTAATGAGTAAACCCGAGTGTAGGAATATACGCAAATTCTTCAGCCCTTTCAGAAAGCCTTGATATTACTTTCAACAGTTTCTTTTTTATCAGTTCCATTCCGTCTTTAAGCTGGATCTGTTCGGTATTATCTGTGACAAAACAGCTTGTAGCTCCAAGATGGATTATCGGTTTCGCTTTCGGGCACTGTCCACCAAATACATGAACATGACTCATGACATCGTGTCTCAATTCTTTTTCCTTAGCCGCAGTTTCTTCAAAATCAATATCTTCAAGATGTTTTTCCATTTCGTTTATCTGTACATCTGTAATATTAAGGCCGAGTTCCTGCTCTGATTTTGCCAAAGCAACCCAAAGCCTTCTCCATGTAGAATGTTTTTTCTGCGGAGACCAATTATAACTCATATCTTTGCCTGCATATCTGCCGGCAAGAGGATTCTGATAAAAATTTTTATTCACAGCAGCACCTTGTGTAAAATTTAAATGCACTTTGCCTGGTAACGATTTCTTTACTATACACAAATGTACTTTATTTTTCGAATTTTTATCCACAAGTTAATAATGATATTTTATAAAATATGCTAAAATTGAATATATAGTCATATAAATTTAAAAGGGAACTCATACATGTCAGACTTAAGCAAAGGAATAATTTCGGCGATTCTGGGTTCAGTATCGATCGCGTTTATGGGTGTATCGGTAAAACTCATTGGAGATAATTACAGTAATTTTACATTATTATTTTTCCGTTTTTTTATCAGTTTACTAATACTGTTACCGTTAATTCTCAGGGACAGAAACTTTTCTTTTAAAATCAAGTTTCCCGTTTTATACTTTTTTAGAATTTTATTCGGATTTATAGCTATTGCCTGTTACTTTTTTGCAATTCTGAAAATCCCGCTGACAAATGCAATACTTTTAGAAAGCACATATCCGGTTTTTGTACCAATAGTAATTTTTTTAATTACAAAAGAGAAAACCAATTTAAAAGTTATTGCCGGAATAATAATCAGTTTTATCGGTATAACTCTGATTATACAGCCGGATAAAAATATTGTTGATATTGACTCGTTAATCGGACTTTCTGCCGGAATTTGCGCAGCTGTCTCTTATGTTTTTCTGCGCCTGGTACTTTTTAATGACAAAACCCAGGTTAACAATATATTGTTTTACTTTTTCCTTTTTTGTACATTGGTTTCAGCTCCTATAATGCTGGCAGACTGGCATACCCCTGATTTAACTCACCTTATTATACTTATAAGCGTCGGTCTTTTCGGATACGGTTATCAGTTTTTCGTTACAAATGCTTTGAAATTAGCTTCAGTTAAAATTGTTTCACCTTTGATATACATATCAGTTATAATAGGCGGTTTTGCAGACTGGCTTATCTGGAATGACTGTTTGCCGATGTCAATGTATTTCGGAAGCGCAATAACCATACTGGGCGCTGTCATAACAATACTATTCAGAGATAAATATATTCTTAAGAAATAGACCGAAGGGGCCGCAGACCATAGACCGCAGTCCCTGTAGTCTAAAGTTACTGCATCGGAATTTTCGGGACTTGACTGTTTGTATTTTTTACTGTTTAAAGATATCTTTAAATGTTAAAATACAAAAAAAATAAACAAGACTTTTCATAAGAGAAAACTGTATGGCAAGAATTTTATATATTGAACCTTATGCCGGCATTGCAGGCGATATGTTTGCCGGAAGTGTATTAGGATTATTAGAAAATACAGAAGAATATTTTAAACAGCTTTATTCGCTGCCCATCAGAGATGATTTTGAAGTCAGGCTGAATGATACTGCTAAATCGGGAATATCGGCCAAACGTTTTGAGGTAATTTTAAAGTCCAGCAGTCAAAGCATGCACAAAGATATGGGAAGGCATCTTTCAGAGATCATTACTGTTATAAATACTGCAGAAAAAATATCCGATAATGCCAAAAATACTGCAGTCAGTATTTTTAAAAACTTAGCTGAAGCTGAAGCATCAGTCCATGATTCGACATTAGAAAAAGTGCATTTCCACGAAGTAGGAGCTGTTGATGCGATAATAGATATCTGTTCAGCAGCAATAGCAGTAGACCTTCTGAATGTCGATTCAGTTGTCTCTGCCCCTGTTTCTGTTGGCACAGGTACAGTTAAGTGCTGCCACGGAATACTTCCCGTGCCTGTCCCCGCAGTCGTGGAACTCCTGGAGGGAATGCCTATAAATAAAACCCTGATCAAGACAGAATTAACCACTCCTACCGGGGCAGCTGTATTAAAAACACTGGTAGACTGCTGGAATCCTGAAATTGCAGGAACAGTTCTAAAATCAAATTACAGTGCCGGGACCAAAGATCTTGACGGCATACCTAACATATTAAGGACCTCTATTATTAAAACACCTGATAGAAAAGCAGATAACGAGCTGAACGATGAGGTAGCTATTATAGAAAGCAATATTGATGATTACCCCGGGGAACATTTTACAGCTCTGGAAAAAGCGCTGTTCAATGCCGGGGCCCTGGATTATATTTTAGTCCCCGGGACAATGAAAAAAAGCCGCCCCGGCCTTCTGCTGCAGGTTATTTGCCCAAAAAACAAATTCGGTAAAATTGCAGAAGTAATTTTCTCTGACACAACTACAAACGGCATACGTTTCAGGAACGAGAAAAGAATTAAACTGAACCGTAAGATTGTTTCAATCGATACACCTTTAGGAACAATTACTGCAAAGCTGTGTTATAATGGAAATAGATTTCTAAAAGCAAAGCCGGAACAGGAAGAAGTTGAACGAATAGCTTCAGAATCCGGTAAAAACTATATTTCCGTACTGAATGAAATCAATTATTATATTCAGGAATGGACAAAGTTAGAGCGCCTATAAAAATGGTTATTGATAAAAGCAAAGCTGTTAAACACTTTACAGCAGGCCGACTGAGAATATTAAGTGAAGTAGATACATTCTGTATTTCTTATCAAACCGTTAAGTCAGCGTTATTTCGCTTAACGGATAAGAAAACTTTGATTCAGAATACTGCTCCAACTGCATCTTATTGAATTTTTTCTCTAAATCGTAAACAGAACAACTAAAATACTTATATGAACAGGAACTAATATGACTAAAAAACTTATTTTCTTTTCGACAATAATTCTTTTTCTATCAATACAGTTTGCTACCACAGCCTGGAACAAAGGCTATTCAACCGGAATAACAACTTCAGATAAAATATACAAAAGGGCTGAAAAACTTAAAGCAACGGATTACCCAAATGCCAATAGCATAATAGTAAATGATTTAACAATAGAAAGTTACAAGCCTGACGGAACCGGAACAGCCTGGAACGACTGCTCCGTTAAAATATTTACAGAAAAAGGAAAACGTGAAAACAGAACTTATAATATTCCGTTCTCTGCAGATTATTCTAAAGTAAAGATCACTTTGGCTGAAATTATCAGTAAAAACGGCAAAGTAGAAAAAATAAATATACCTGAACAGAGCAAAACAACGATAGCCTCATCGCAGATGGCATCAAATATTTTTAACCCTAACAGCAAAGTTATCTCTCTTAATGTACCGGGCCTTAAAATTGGAGACACCTTTAGAATCGTGACTTGTACAGATAATTTCAAAAACCCGATCCCAAACACCTGGAGCAATCTTGTTACTTTTGAAGGGACTGCTCCGATATATCATCAGTCGTATACTGTTAAAGCTCCACATTCACTGCCTTTAAAAAAGACCGCAGTCCTCGACAGAGTTGAAGATACCTTAAACTTTTCAAAAAATGAAACATTGAAGGGAATAACTTACAGGTGGGAAGCCGAGAATGTGCCGAGAATGTTTCCTGAACCTCAAATGCCGGCACTGAGCTCTGTTGTACAGCGGGTTGCTGTAAGCACAATTCCGTCCTGGGGTTATATATCAAAGTGGTACTGGAATCTGTGCAAACCTCATATGGAAACATCTACTCCTGAAATGAAAGAAAAGGCTCATGAATTAATTAAAAACTCGGTAAATGACAGCAGCAGAATAAAGAATATTTTTGATTTTGTCTCACAAAAAATAAGATATATGGGGCTTATCGCTGAAAAAAAAGCGCCTGGAATGGAGCCTCATGACGTGAAACTTACTTTTAACAACAGATATGGAGTATGCAGGGACAAAGCGGTTCTTCTTGCCGAAATGCTGAGACTCGCGGGCTTTAAGGCATTTCCGGTTTTAATTAAAGTCGGACCTAAGCTTGACAAGGAGGTACCAATGGCCTGGTTCAACCATGCCATTACATGCGTCAAACTTGGAGACAAAACAATCCTTATGGATCCCACTAATGAAAACACAAAAGAAATTTTCCCCGCATACTTAAGCAATTTAAGCTATATAATAGCTGATCCGGAAGAAAATAAACTGCATACTTCCTCGGTAATTCCTGCAGGTAAAAATATGATGAACATAAAAACTTCCGGTACTCTGGATAAAAAAGGAGTTCTGACCGCTACTACTGTAATCAGATGCCGTGGTATAAACGATACTATTTATAGAAATTTTCTGAGTAGACGGACACCGGCACAGCTTGAACAGCTTTTTGACAAAGTTTTCAGGTATATAATTCCTTCTTCAGAAATCATAAAACTCGATATTCACCCTGAAAATCTGCAGAACACAAACGAGGAAATTAAGCTGGTCATTAAATTTACTTCCAATAATGAGCTGGTAAAAGGTAAAACTAAGGCCATGCTTGACTTACCCTGGATAGGAAAATCATTAGGATTTGTTAAGCAGGTAACACAGGCAGCAGGCCTTGAAAAAAGAAAGTATCCGTTAGTAACTTCATTTACCTGCGGTTATAAAGAAACAATAAAAATTAAACTGAATAATTCCCGCTTAAAACTTTCACACGTTCCTGAATATAAAGCTGTTAATTCTAAGATTTTAACCTGTAGCCGGAATGTAAATGTTAAAAACAACCGATTTACCGGCAAAAGTATGTTAAAAGTCAAAAAAGTTGAATTCACTCCAAAGGAATACCTTCAGCTAAAAAGTTATCTTAAAGAACTCGAAGTAAACAACAGGAAAAAAATTATATTCAATATCCCGCCGGTTAAAAAAGTCAAAGAAAAAAGCGATTCTGTTATCCTGAACAAAACCGCGAAATTAAAATTAAAAAATAAACATTGCTGGCAGGAGGAATATAAAATTGAAAGAAAGATTCTCACTTATAACGGTAAAAAAGAATATTCAGAAATAAAAATCCCCTATAACCCGGCCTGGGAAAAAATAAGTATTAAAGATGCAGAAGTCATAAACAAAAGCGGAAAAATTTCCAGACTCACTGAAAATGAAATTAACATAATGGATGCTTCCTGGAACAGCACAGCACCGCGTTATCCGGGCGGAAAAATCTTCGTAGCAAATTTGCCTTCAGTAGATATCGGTTCCGTAATTAAATATACTCTGATCAAAAAGGTGAAGGGCAGGCCTTTCTTCTCCACTGCCTTCAGTTTCCAGACGTTCAGTCCAGTCAAAAAATTGAAAACAGTCCTGGAATACCCCGAAAACCTGGATTTAAAATTATATAAAATGAAAACGGATAATATAAAAGAAATTAAATCTACTGAACAAAGTACAGCAAAATACACTTGGAGCGCAGAAGATATTCCTGCTGTTAAAAAAGTTTCATCTTTACCTCCCAAATGGACGTTCTTACCAACGATCATAGTTTCAACCGGAAGTTGGGAAAACTATACCGCAGCTGTCAAAAAAAAATTAAGCAAAAATGCGCAAAATACAACAAAAATAAAGCATGTTGCTCATTCCCTTATAAAGGATAAAAAAACAGAAAAAGAAAAAATTAAAGCTGTAAAAAATTATATAGCTGAAAATATACGGCGTGCAGGCCCTTCATTTACATCTATGCCGTTAAGCGCAATAAGTAAAGCAGATACAACACTCAAAGACGGTTACGGTAACAGCGCCGACTGTGCTGTTTTATTATACTCTATGCTTAAGTCTCTCGGATTTGAACCTGAATTTGTTCTCGCTTCAAACATTCCGTATTTACAGGAAATCCTAACCCCGGTTAAGGAAACACCTCTGAGAAGCCTTTTAAAAGATGTACTGATTAAAGTCAGTCTGTCAGAAAGTGAAACTGTTTTCCTTAATGACACAGATGAATATGCAGCTCTCGGAACTACAGCACATCAGGGGCGTACAGGTTACGACTTAAATATGGATAAATTTTTTAAAATAAAAGCGCTGAAAAACAAAGCCGATAAAATGGAGGTTTTTTATAACCTTGAAGTATCCGGAAACGGCTGCGCAAATTTAAGTGTAATGAAAAAATATTACGGTAATAATTACTCTTTAAAAAAGAAAAAATTTGCAAGAATGCGTCCGGAAGACAGAAATCGCTATTATCAGCGAAGAATAGCGAATATTTCTCAGCTCGCTGTCCCGACTGCAGAATTGTATACGAACTTCAAAAAATATCCGGGAATAGAAAAATATTCAGCAAAAATCAGCAGCTATGCAATTCCGGAAAACAACTACTTCCATTTTGCCCTGCCACTCCGGTTCAAGTTTATCCTTAACCTTGATGCAAACAAAAGGGAACTTCCGTTTTTTCTCAGCAACGCCCGCAATATTGACTTCTATATAACTACTAAACTGCCGAATAATTATACAGACATTCTGATACATCCTGAAACTAATATTTTTACCCTGCCCGATAATTCAGGAATAATTTCAGTAAAATCAACAAAAATCGATAATACTACTTATAAAAATAATATTCTGATTAATACAAAGCCGGCAATTTATTCAAAAGAGGCTTACAGGGAAGCAGTTCGGATAAATAAACTTATAACTTCCCCGGAGACTAAAACCTTTTTGTTAAAAAAGAAATAACTTGATTTAATGCTTCTTTGATATATTAATCAGGCTGTAAGCATGGTCTTTTTTAATATATCAATTGCTGCTTTTACTCCCATTGGATGTCGGAAAACCGAGGTACCGGCAACAAAATTATTTGCTCCATTATCAAAAGCTGTTTTAACAGTTTCTTCATTAATACCGCCGTCAACCTGAATATGGACATTACTGTTGGCGGATTTTATTTTTTCTCGTAAAACCCGGACTTTATCCATCATATCGGGCATAAATTTTTGACCGCCGAACCCAGGTTCAACTGTCATAACAAGAATCATATCAACCTCCGAGAGGTATGGCAGTACCGATTCAACAGAGGTTTTGGGTTTTATGGAAATACCGGCAGTTTTATTATAATACTTTACTTTCTCAATTACTTCCCGGGGAGAATTATTCGATTCCACATGGAAAGTAATATGGTCTGCTCCCGCATTGACAAAACTTTCGACATATTTAAGCGGATCGGTAATCATCAGATGAGCATCAAAGATCAGACCGGAATATTTTCGTATGCTTTTAATTAAAGGCGGCCCGATCGTCAGGTTCGGGACAAAATGCCCGTCCATTATATCAAGATGCAGCAAATCCGCTCCACCCTCTTCGACTCCGCAAATCGCTTTTTTTAAATTAGAAAAATCTGCCGCCAGTAAAGAAGGAGCAATCAAAATATTATTATTTGATAATTGTTTAAGTTTCATTGAATTATACTTGCTCTTTTATTTTTATATCGTTTACGGGGGCTGAATACTTTATTTTACTTGATCGTTCAAATAATTTATAAGCTTTCCTGCGGAAACCCTATCCTGCTTCATTGAATCTCTATCACGGACGGTAACTGTATCATCCTCAATTGTATCAAAATCTACTGTAATGCAGTAGGGTGTACCGATTTCATCCTGCCTTCTGTAACGTTTGCCTATACTTCCTGTGATATCAAACTCTGATCTGAATTGTTTTTTTATGTCATTATATACGCCTTCCGCTTTTTCTGAAAGTTTTTTGGAGAGCGGGAGGACTGCAGCCTGTACAGGCGCTACTTTAAAAGGCAGCCTCATTACAACTCTGACATCTTCAGCTTTACCTATCTTCTGGGTTTCAGCTGTATCTTCATCATAAGCGTTACACAGGACCGCGAGTGTTGTCCTATCGAGACCGACAGAAGTTTCAATAACTGTAGGAATAAATTTACTTTTATTTTTCTGATCAAAATATTCAAGATTTTCACCGGAGTATTGCTGGTGCCTCGACATATCCCAGGTGCCTCTATGATGAATGCCCTCAAGTTCACCCCAGCCGAACGGGAACTGATATTCGATGTCAACAGCGGCTTTTGCATAATGTGCAAGTTCATCATGCTTATGAATTCTCAGGGTTTCATCAGAAAAGTTAAGGTAATCATAGTAATATTTAGTCCTTTGTTCTTTCCAGTATTCAAACCATTCCATCGCTTCTTCATCCGCACAGAAATACTCCATTTCCATTTGCGAAAACTCTCTGGAACGGAACGTGAAATTTCTTGGATTAATTTCATTTCTGAATGCCTTACCGACCTGGGCAATTCCAAAAGGGAGCTTCTGTCTTGAAGCTATTCTGACGTTATGAAAATTGACAAAAATAGGCTGGCATGTTTCGGCCCTTAAATAGGCGGCATGATCTTCGTCTGATATCGGCCCGACATAAGTTTTCATCATAAGATTAAACTCTCGGGGTTCGGTTAAATTTTTCGAACCGCAGTTTGGGCACAAAGAAGGATCTTCCATCTGATCTACACGGTGTCTTGCCTTGCAGTCTCTGCAGTCTGTCATCAGATCACCGAATTTTTCCAGGTGACCGGAAGCTTTCCATACCATAGGATTGCATATAACAGTAGAATCAAGGCCTTCAACATCTTCTCTAGACACAACCATTTCTTTCCACCAAAGATTCTCTATAGCTCTCTTCAGGGTTGTACCATAAGGGCCGTAGTCCCAGAAACCATTTATCCCGCCATAAATTTCTGAGCTTTGAAATATAAAACCCCGTCTTTTACATAACGAAACCAGCTTTTCCATGCTTACCAGTTCTGACATTTTCCATTTTCCTCAAAGTTAATTATATTAAATTTATTAATTTATCATTGTTTCTGTATCGGATTTCTAAATCTGTCCGGCATAATCTACTACAAAAACATATAAAATAAATAGAGAGTATTTGAAAGATATAATATTTTAAGTAAATTTTAACCTCTGGATAAATTTTATTTAGAGTATTGAGGAAAAAGAAAGACAGGATTATGATAAATTCAGTTTCAGCAAATACAGTATATTACAGCGTCGGCTTCATAATATCTGTCTACTCTATTACCGGTTAAACCCAATTTATGCATAGACCGGGTTAAAGCTACCGTTTACACTGTAATTCCTACTCTTAGGCAATTATGAATTTTATTAGTATCACAAAATTAAATAAATCAGGAAAATAAAATGTTTAAACCAGCAGGCAGCAAAGCAAACTTCCCCAAAATAGAAGAAGATGTGCAGAAGTTTTGGGAAGATAATAAAATTTTTGAAAAGTCATTAACAAATAGAGAGGGATCTGAAGAGTTTGTTTTTTATGACGGACCTCCTTTTGCAACAGGATTGCCCCATTACGGACACTTACTGGCAGGTTCTATAAAAGATGTAATCCCGAGATATCAGACGATGCAGGGAAAACATGTTGACCGCGTTTTCGGCTGGGACTGCCACGGTCTTCCTGTTGAATATGAGATGGAAAAAGAACTGAATCTTTCCGGAAAAAAAGGGATTGAAGAATACGGTATTGACGGTTTTAATGAAGCCTGCAGGGGCATTGTATTGAGATATACTAAGGAATGGGAAACAATAGTAAAAAGGATGGGCCGCTGGGTTGATTTCGAAAACGGTTATCGTACTATGGATAAAAATTATATGGAATCAATCTGGTGGGTTTTCAAACAGCTTTGGGATAAGGATTTAATTTATGAAGGTTATAAAATATTGCCTTACTGCCCAAGATGTGCTACTCCTTTGTCAAACTTTGAAGCAAACCAGGGATATGTTGAAGTTAATGACCCGGCAATCACAGTAGGATTTAAGTCTTTAAGTGAAAAAGATACTTATTACCTGGCTTGGACAACTACCCCGTGGACCCTTCCTTCAAATATGGCGCTCGCCGTCGGCAAAGATATCGATTATGTAAAAATTAAGGACGGTGAAAGGTATTTTGTTCTGGCCAAAGGCAGACTGTCTGCTTATTATAAAGATCCTGAAGATTATGAAGTAATTTCTGAATTTAAAGGGGAGACACTTTTAAATAAACACTATATTCCTCTGTTTCCCTATTTTAAAGAGCTGAAAAGTGAAGGGGCATTCAGGATTGTTACGGCAGATTATGTCAGCACTGAAGACGGTACAGGCATAGTTCACACAGCGCCGGGTTTCGGGGAAGATGATAATATAACAGGGAAAAAATACGGTATACCTGAGGTTTGCCCTGTGGATAATGAGTGCTGCTTTACTTCTGAAATTGAAGATTATTCCGGGATGTATGTCAAAGATACAGATAAAGCTATAATAAAAAAACTGAAGCTGGAGGGTAAACTCATACATCGGGGATCAATTAAACATAATTATCCTCACTGCTGGCGTGATGACTCACCGCTGATATACAGGGCAGTGTCAACGTGGTTTGTCAGGATAGACAAAATAAAGGAATCTATGCTTAAGGCAAACAGCCAGGTTAACTGGATTCCTGACCATATAAAAGAAGGGCGTTTCGGAAAATGGCTTGAAAATGCCCGTGACTGGGCAATAAGCAGAAACAGGTACTGGGGTTGCCCGCTGCCTATATGGAGAAATACCGAAACAAATGAAGCTGTATGCATAGGCTCAGTTAAAGAGCTTGAAGAGCTTTCCGGCAGAAAAATAGAAGACATACACAAACATTTTGTAGATAAAATTGAATTAAAATCCTCTAAAAATAATTCTGTACTGCAAAGAGTTCCTGAGGTACTGGACTGCTGGTTCGAAAGCGGTTCAATGCCTTATGCACAGAAACACTATCCTTTTGACAATAAAGAATGGTTCGAACAGAATTATCCGGCTGACTTCATCGCCGAAGGCCTGGACCAGACAAGAGGTTGGTTTTATACGCTTGTAGTTCTGGGGGCAGCTCTTTTTGACAAACCCGCTTTTAAAAATGTTATAGTTAACGGGTTGGTGCTCGCTGAAGATGGACAGAAGATGTCTAAAAGGAAAAAGAACTATCCAGACCCTATGTACATAATAAACAATTACGGTGCCGATGCACTGCGTCTGTTTATGCTCGGATCTCCTGTAGTACGGGCTGACGATCTGAAGTTTTCAGAAGACGGAGTTAAAGATATACTGAAAAATATAATTCTTCCAATATGGAATTCATACAGCTTTTTTACAACTTATGCAAATGTCGATAAGTGGGAGCCCCCAAAGGGTGATTTAACTGTTCCTACAGGTTTATCAAACCCACTGGATAAATGGATAATATCGTCATTATGCCAAATGGTTGAAGAAATAAAAGAAAACATGGACAGGTATTACCTTCAAAAGGCATCAAACAGGTTTAAAGCATTTGTAGAGGACCTGACCAACTGGTATATACGAAGAAGCAGACGCAGATTCTGGAAGAGTCAGAATGACAGTGATAAGGAAGAAGCCTACAAGACTCTGCACTTTGTTCTGATAACTTTTGCCCAGACGGCATGCCCGTTTATACCGTTCATCACAGAAGAAATATATCGAAGCTTAAGAACGGAGCAAATGCCTGAATCCGTTCATTTATGCGATTATCCTGAAATTGACCGGCTCGTCAGAGATTCTAAACTGGAAGAACAGATGACGCATACAATTATTACAGTTTCACTTGGCAGATATCTAAGAACAAAAAGAGAGATAAAAGTCAGACAGCCGCTGAAAGAAGTCGTTATAATTACCCCTGATGAAAAAATAAAAGAACTGCTCAGGGAAACTTCAGATATAATAAAGGAAGAGCTCAATGTAAAAGAAGTAACCTTTAAACATGACGAAGAGGAACTCGTAGTCCGCCATGCTAAAGCAAACTTCAAAGAATTGGGCCCTAAAATCGGTAAAGACGTGAAAGAAGTCTCAGAAATAATAGCAGATTTTGATGCTAAAGTAATTACAAAAATAATGAACGGCGAAACTCATGAAATTACTCTCGCATCCGGCAGAGAAATGGAGCTCAGCCATAAAGATATTCTTATTTTCAGAAAAGAGAGGGAAGGCCTTACCGTTGCAACGGAAAAAGATATTACTGTAGCTCTAAATACGACAATTACACCGGAACTCGAACAGGAAGGATTCGCAAGAGAATTTGTCAGTAAAGTTCAGAATATGAGAAAAGAACTGGACCTGAACGTAACAGACAGGATAATAATTAATTACTTTGTTCCGGAGAAATATCTCGAAGCAATAACAAATTTTGCCGGTTATATTAAGGCCGAAACACTTTCAAATGAACTTGTAAATACTGAATACGACAAAAACCGGAGCTGTAATATTAACGGGAATAACTGCAGCATAAAAATCAGGAAAGCATAAAAATCAGTACAGGCAAATTTGTTCAGCTATTTTTTTTGTACTATTGCCCAGTTAATTCCTGCAAGTATGATAATTACACCAATTATGACAGAGTCGTATATGGGAGTTCCAAGTACATATAAAGCGATTACAGGAGCAAGCAGCGGCTTTAGAAAGGAAATCTGAGCTCCTTTTGAAGTATTGACATTTTTAAAGCCATGCGAATATAAATAATGCCCAAGAGCACAGGTGATCAATGAATATCCCAGCATCACCCATAAATTATTTGAAAATTGTGCCGGTTCAGGTATCCCGCTTATAAAATAAGCTACAACAGCAGAAACAAATCCGCCCATTAAAAAAAGCATACCGAGATATTTCATGCTTCCGTATTCTAAAATATATTTTTTAGAATACGGAATCTGCACAGCAAATAATACTGAAGCTCCAAGCATTAAAAATGCCCCTTCAAAGCTGCTTCCGAATCCTTCAATAGCAGAAAAAGCCGCAATAGCAACTCCAACAAGAGCTATAAATGCTCCGCTAAGCCTGCGAAAACCTGTAACACCAAAGCGCCTGTTAACTAAAGGTGACCAGAAAATTGCAAAAATTGGGTTGGCACAGAAAATAATTGCCGCAATAGAAGCATTTAAATTATACTCAGGCATCAGTGCAACCTGAAAAAAGCAGGTCATTGCTAAAGTTACAGAAAATATGCTGAGAAAAAAAATTACAAACAAATCTCTAAGTTTAAAGCAGGGACGCGCGAAAAAGGAAGGAATGAAAACAATACCGGCAAGGATAAATCGTACGGATGAAATCCAGTACGCAGAAGGATAAGGCTTTGTCATTGTAACAAGTTTTGAAAATACTTCAGCTGAACTGAATAAAAACACTCCGATTATCAGACTGAAATAGCCAAACATAACGGCTTTGTTTTTTTTAATCCGTTCGTTTAATGTTTTTTCTTGCATTTTTATACTTCACCACTGTAAGGAGCGTCCAGGATGTCAGAAAGATTTTTCTCTTTTAATGCATTTTTCAAACAATTTCCTATTGTATATACATACCTATAGCTTGCAGTGCAGATTGAACAGACAAGCAGCTGATAAATTATAAACCGAAAAACACTATCCGGATAAAATCTTTTAGAGTTATTAATTTTCTTTTTGTTTGTTACTGTTTTAGTTTTCCAGGTCATAGGGTCAATATAGCAGTTTTTGTTATCATAAATGAAAAATTTATTATCAAAAGCAATAATACTGTATTCAATTTTAATACTCTCAGCAATGAGCGCTATAATTGAGCACAACAGGATGTCAGTCCCGATTTTTGTATCTAAGACAGAACCGATACAGTAGCTGTCCGGTTCCAGTTCACTATTCTTAGCAGTAATAAAATCGTTTTTTTTAAAAAATACTGCGATATCTTTAAAAGTTTCCAGCCCGGAAATCCGTGCTTTAGCTATAAAACTGTTTACCTGATTTTTTAAGTTTTCTTCATTATCTCTGTCATACCATAGCAGATGAAGTTCAATTAAGCCGCTTAATAAGTCTTTCCTTTTAGGGTTTATGAGCCTTGAGGAAAGTCTGGTTCTTACAGCCCTTATCTTTATTATAGACTGCAACTGATGAGCTCTCTGTCTTAATTTTGGATTTGTTGAGTCCTGCATTTTTTTAATAACATTGGAAATTCTTTCCATGCTGCTTAATCTTAGCATTTCCTTCATAGCGGCAGAAGATACACTACTGTCTTCATCTTCAAGTAAAGTAATAAGTGCAGGTATTCTCTCTTTTTTATTTAAGTATAGACTCATTATATTTTATTTTGTTTTTGTTGGAAATTTTCCGGTTAAGGCCTCTTTTGCTATCTTTTTAGCATCATCAGGAAAGTCCATTCTATTTATCCAGGAAAGGAATCCGGGGTTTTTTGCAGCAATATTTTTTAATTTGATTCCCTTGTTTTTACCAAAGGCAACGATTGCCTCCCCGTCATCATCCCATTTGAATTTTCCGGTTTTATCAATCCAGTTAGGATCTGTCGGATTACAAAAATCATGCAGTTCTTTGACTTCTCTCGGGAGTGTGGAATATTTTTCAAGTTCTCCGTCTAAAACGGATATAGTTGCAAGGACATCTGATTCGGCAGCATGAGCATCTTCCAGTTCATTTCCTGTAAAAAACTTATAAGCTGCGCTTAAGGTCCTCGGCTCCATTTTATGAAAAATTGTCTGGGCATCAATAACTTTTCTATCTTCAACATGAAAATTAAGCCCTGCACGTTTAAACTCACTGGCTAACAGCGGAATATCAAATCTGTTAATATTATATCCGGCTAAATCACTGTTTTCAAAATACATAAAAAGCGAAGCTGAAACCTGAGAAAAAGTCGGTTCATCCGCAACGTCTTCATCTGTTATGCCGTGAATTTCAGTAGATTCTTTAGGGATCGGTCTTTCCGGGTTAATCCTTCTGCTTTTTATTTCAGTTTCTCCTCCGGGCTGAATCTTGGCTACACAGATTTCAACTATTCTGTCAAACTGCGGATTCGTCCCGGTGGCTTCCAGGTCAAAAAATATTATCGGCCTTGCTAAATTTAAGTTTCTTAATTTTGCCATAGTTCTTTTGTTTAAGCTATATTTTAGTTATACACATATCCAATTACAGTAATTTAAGAGCAAAACCGCTATCAATCAATTCGTTAACTGTTAATTATCTGATTTTTATTTTGCAATATTTATTTATCAAAGATATATTTAACTCAAATTATGTATGCATTTGCATTAAATCATTATCAAAAAGGTAAAAAATGATTAATACAACCAAATTTAAAATAATTAAAATTATTACGGCTGTTGTTCTTTTCTGTCTGATTTTGTTATTTAGCGGCTGTATGTCTCCCCAGGAGAGAAACGGTGTCAGCCTGCTTCCTCACAACCGGCCGTCCGGCTGGGAATCAGACAGGACAATGGGCGGTGCAATGTTCTGATGAAGATTATAGCAGTAGGCGACATACATTTAGGCAGAAATCTACCTGTTATGCCGGAAGAATTAAACGAAAAAAGGAACTCGTGGATCGAAAAGTCCCTGCATAATATTGTTGATTTTGCGAAAAAAACAGATATCGATGCTGTTTTGTTTACCGGAGATATCATAGAAAAAGATAATGACAGATTTGAAGCCCTGCCGGTTTTGTCAAACTTTATGCAGCAGCTTTCGGCCTTGAAAATAAAAATTTTCTCAATAGCCGGAAATCACGATATTACCGCTCTCCCCAGAATAAAAAAGCTTATTCCTGATTTAAAAATATTGGGCGAAGACGGTGAATGGGAAAATTCGGTCCTGAAAAAATCCCCCCAGGACACAGTCAATATTATAGGTTTGTCACACTCTAAAAATAAATTGCAGGCAGACAGAGTTTTTAGCAGTTTCTCGCATAAATATAGAAAAGATAATATGCTTAACATAGGCCTCCTCCACTGCGATTTAGAAAGTACTGCCGATATATATATGCCTGTTAAAAAGGATGAATTATATTACAGCGGAGTCGATTTATGGCTCCTTGGCCATATTCATAAACCCGATTATTTCAAGGGTGAAACCAAATTCGGTTATCTCGGATCAGTTACCGGACTTGATGTTACAGAAACAGGCCTCCATGGAATACTCTTTTTGGAAACAGAAAATAATACAGTGAAGAAAATTACAAGGATACCTGTCTCACCCGTAGTTTGGAAAAATATAAACCTGAATCTACCCTGTTTTGACCACAATGATCCTGAGAAAATTAAGGACAGTTTTATCTTTATGCTTCAGAAAAAAATAAAATCGGAACTTGATACATTAAAGGATGAACTGTCATATGCAAAAATAATCGGGACAAGGGTGTTTTTAAAAGGTGAAGTATCCCCTTCACTGGAAATTAATCCTGTTTGTACTGATTTTAATAATTTCTATCTGGGTAAAATCAGAAATTTCGATATTTTTATTGACAGAATTATTGATAAAACTTATCCGGATCCAAACATTGAATCATTGTCAAAACAGAACGATCCGGTTGGAATTTTAAGCCGGATATATTTAGGGCTGAATAAAAATATTGAAAATGATTTTCTTGAGCAGCTGGAGGAATTTATTGACTCAAAACTTAACACAGTACAGAGAAAATATGTAAAGGAAAAACTGAAAACTCTGAACATTAATGAATCCATCCTTAAGTGCAGTAAAGATAACATAAAAGAGTTTCTCGAACAGATGAAATAGCGTACGATTTTTCTGCCTTAGTGCTGTTCAGATACCGTATAGCAAGGATAAAACGGCCTGCTCTGCACATATCACGTAGTACCGTAATCAGGACGAAGCAGGGTGAGCAATAAAGATTAGCGCACCGTGCAAATACAGTGAATGCATAATTCGGAAACAATTTTGACATAAAACTAACAACAAAGAACCGACAACTGACAACCACTCCCTACAAAAGCTCAGCTTTTGAGAGGGCTCTATTTAACAAGATCAGAAACAGCCCTTATGTATTCCGGGGAAGTTCCACAGCAGCCTCCGACTAACCCCGCACCTGCTTCTAAACATTTTTTTATTCCATCCACATATTTCTCAACAGGCATATTAAATACAGTTTTTCCATTAACAAGCTTCGGTTTCCCAGCGTTGGGCTGAGCTAAAAAGGGAAGTTCTGAGTACTTTTTATAAGTTTTAATAAGTTCAGCCATTTCAAAAGGATCGAGGTCGCCGCAGTTAGAGCCCAAAACATCAGCTCCGTTATCCGTAAGTTTCTTTGCGCATTCTTCGGCTGAATTTCCCATCATGGTCATACCGCCATTGACAAGATTGGAAAAAGTGATACTTGCTAAAACGGGAAGTTTGGAAACAGCCTTACACGCCTTTAAAGCACAAATAGATTCGTTCAGATCCATCATTGTTTCAATTATAAAAAAGTCTACACCTCCCTGTTCGAGAAGCTGAGCCTGCTCTTTATAGTTTTCAGTAACCTGTTCTTTAGTATATAAACCTATTGGTTCTATCATCTGTCCGGTTGGACCCATGTCTCCGGCAACTAAAACATTTTTGTCCGCAGCAGCTTCTTTTGCAATAGCGACACCTTTAAGGTTGAGCTGAGTTACATCAAAATTTATTTTGTGCGACTCCATATAAATTCTATTGTTTATAAATGTATTTGTTATGATAATATCTGAACCGCTGTTTATATATTCTTCATGAACAGCTTTAACTTTTTCAGGGTACTTTATGTTAACATTTTTTTCAGAGCCCGCACCCTTAGAGTCAAGCTGTGTGCCCATCGCTCCGTCGAAAACAAATATTTTACCATTGTTTAATTCATCAAGAAAGTTCATTTTATTTTTTCCTATTATTTGCTTGTTTTTATCTATCAGCCACAGCTGTATATCCAGTAGCGTGAATGCCGGAATACACAAAAGCCGATTTTTATTTTTGAAATACAGTATTATAGAATATACTGAAATTATCCAGGTTACAAGTAAACTTTCCAAGCCAAATTATGCAATTGAACTTTACAAAGGTTTTAAGTAATTTATTTTTTAGATTTTCAACTGCATGTTTACTGCCGTCGAATGACCGGTATGTATTTGAAACACACCGGTAGGGCGCGATCTCCGAGCGCGCCGAAATACAGCATCGTTTATTGAGTATGTTAAATTTTACATTTATGCTGAATTACTTTTCCTTTGCAACTGTGCTTCCTGGATTTAGGGAAGCGGATTAATTTGTTTATCTGTTGATGTATTGATTCGATACTACAGCATCGAAATATTTCAGAAACATTCAGAGTTTTTTTATTAAAAACAATTTAACAACCAATAACTCAGTTGCTTTAGCAGCAGACATTGGTTATGCGGTATTTTGACCTAAACTGACGGTTTAATTTTTTAGAAAAAACGTTATAATAAAGTATTATGAATAAAACAGATTCAGATAAAAATACTGCGGCAGGCGGCAAAAAAAAGATAGCATTAGTAACAACCGGCGGTACTATTGCACAGAGGGTGGACTCTGAAGTCGGAGGGGCTGTTCCCGCTTTGACCGGAGAAGAAATCCTTAAAACCGTCCCGAAACTTAAAGAATATGCCGATTTTACCGTCGTCCCTGTTGTAAATATCGACAGCCGCGATATGAACTTTCAAATTTACTGTAAGCTGGCGCATAAATTAAAAAAGTTAAGCAGAGATGGCGGCATAGATGCAATTGTTATCCTCCATGGTACTGACACTATGGAAGAAACCGCTTTCTTCCTGAATCAGGTTATTAAAGCTGAAAAACCAATCGCCATAACAGGAGCTATGAGATCGGCCTCTGAAAGAGATGCTGACGGCCCCCGCAATCTTATAGATACAGTTAGAGTTCTGCTGACCCCTTATGCACTGAACGGGAATATTATGGTTGTAATGAATGGAAATATAATAAACGGCCTGGCCGTAACTAAAGTCGACTCTTCAAATATTGATGCTTTCAACGGGGGAAAACACGGAGTATTGGGAATTATCGATGAATTTCATGTTACATGGTACAATAAGCCTATCAATATAAATACATTCAAAATTCCCCAACGATTTCCAAAAGTGGACATTGTCCTGGCCTACCCCGGAGCCAGCGGAAACTTGATAAAAGCTTCCGTTAGAGATGGCGCAAAAGGAATTGTAATTGTCGGTTATGGGGCCGGAAACGTGAGTAAGCAACTGTTCAGAACTATTCGTTCCGTACTGAAAAATAAAAAAGATTTTATATTCCTTATAAGTACACGTTCCCCTGAAGGAAATATACTTCCGGTGTATGCGGGTGAAGGCGGTGCAGTGGACCTTGAAAAACTCGGTGTAGTGCTCGGCGGAAGTCTAAATCCGACAAAATCAAGAATACTTCTTATGCTGTGCTTATGCAGCAGTTATCCCAAAAGCCGGATTATTTCAATCTTTCAAAAATCAGAAATATTTTAAAAAGATAACTGTCTCAGTTAAACCCGGATTATTCATATGTGTTAAAAGTGCAGCGGACTCAGGCAATTTTTGGGCCTGGTAGTATTATGCCCGGGAAATGATAAATTCAAAGTCAGTTTCTGATTGTCAAACATTTTTTCTTCCCGGAGGTCTCCGAGATCAATCATAAAAATAATTTTATGTTTTTTCAAATTTTTTTATTTCAAATAACAATTATAGTTAATATATTATATTTGTAAAATTCTATAATGCGATATTCAATTATTGCTGTAGCCTAACATCTGACAATTTTTACTGCTCAATGTTTAAAAAAGGAATATTTAATATGCGTTTTCTTTTTAACAAAATCCGGTTTACCGCTTTTGTTATTATTCTTTTTTTCTCTTTTGTTTCTATAAATGCTGCACAGTATTCTACACGTTCCATATATACAGTTTTAAAAGGGCATGACGAGCAGCTGAAAACTATTTCTGCCAGAGTTAATATGCTCCAGGATAATTATGTGAAACTAATAAAAAATGTAAATCTGCTGGAGAAACAGCTCCGTACTGAAAAAAGGAGAAATGCACGACTTCAGAAAAAAATAGAATCATTAGAAATACAGTTAGCCAGTGACAGAAAACAGATCCAGGCTAATCTGGATCAGGTAATAAATAAAGTATCTGAAGAAACAAGCAGAGCAATAAAGGATATGGCTGAAAGAAAGGCTGCATCCGACAAAAAATTTGAAAGCGGAAACGGCAACAGCCCGAGAGGAACCGGTAATTTTGATGAGTATATCGTTCAGCCCGGAGCTACGTTAAGCGCTATCTCAAAAGCCTACGGGGTAAGTGTTAATGATATTAAAAAAGCAAATGGTTTAACCGGAGATATCATTAGAGTTGGAGAAAAATTATATATACCACAATAAATTAGAAGGATATAAGCTATGATAAAAATTTCTGTAATCGGAGCTTCAGGAAAAATGGGTAAACTGATTGTTAAAAATACGTTACAGACTGAAGGATTTGTTTTGGCGGGAGCTGTAGAAAACGGCGACTGCCCTGATATCGATAAAGACGCAGGTTCAAATGCAGGCCTTAATGAAACCGGAATTAAAATTACCGGCAACATTGAAAGCACAATAGATAATACTGATGTATTTATAGACTTCAGTACAGGCCCCGTAGTGAAAAATGCCGAATTTATCACTGAAAAAAACAAAAGCATAGTAATAGGCACAACAGGTTTAACTGCAGAAGAAAAAGAAAAGCTAACCGAACTGCCGGAGCGGAATAAAGGAAAAATCGTATTTGCCCCTAATATGAGTTCAGGCGTAAATCTGCTTTTTTACTTAACAGAACTTGCATCGAAGATTCTGAACAAAAACTATGAAACAGAGATCGTTGAAATGCATCATAATTTGAAAAAGGATGCCCCGAGCGGAACAGCGTTAAAGCTGGCTGAAGTTATATCGGATACCAGAGACATCGACCTGGATAAATATGCAAGATATGGCAGAAAAGGGAAAACGGGCCCCAGAGAAAATGATGAAATCGGAATTCATGTCCTCAGAGGCGGAGACGTTGTGGGAGAACATACAGTTATTTTTGCAACAGAAGGAGAACGCTTTGAGCTTACCCACAAAGCATCAAACAAAGAGGCTTTTGTAAAAGGCGCTCTGGAAGCCGCAAGGTTTATAATTGATGCCGCTCCCGGCATATATGATATGCAGGACGTTTTAGGGATTAAGTGAATTTTACTCAAAAACAAATTAGGTTAACTGTATATATTTATGACTGATATAAAACAATCTGATAATTTTTCAAATGTTATTACAGCGGAAAATCTTTCAAAAATTTTCAAGGATTTTTGGAACAGGCCGAAATCAAAAGCAGTAAATAAAATAACTTTTAATGTTAAATCCGGAGAAACCATAGGACTGCTCGGCCCCAACGGTTCAGGAAAATCAACAACAGTGAAAATGATTTTAGGACTCCTGTATCCAACTTCCGGCGATTTGAATGTCTTTGGTGAGGCACCTTCAAATATAAAGACAAAAAAACTGATAGGCTACCTGCCGGAAGAAACCTACCTTTATAAATATCTTACTGCATGGGAAACTCTGGATTTTTTCGGTTCCCTGTTTAAAATTCCTTCAAAAGAAAGAAAGAAAAGAGTCAGAGAACTTCTGAATATGGTTGGGCTTTCAAATTCCGCCGGCAGATGCGTTGGTGAATTTTCAAAAGGTATGGCCAGAAGAATCGGACTTGCCCAGACAATGATCAATAATCCTGAACTCATTATCCTTGATGAACCTACTTCAGGGCTGGACCCAATAGGTTCTAAAGAAATGAAGGAATTAATAAAGCTTTTCAAAAAACAGGGAAAAACGATTTTGATCTGCAGCCATCTTTTAAGTGATATTGAAGATATGTGCGACAGAGTAATTCTGCTTTACGGAGGCAAAATCAGAGCTGAAGGCAGTCTGAATGAAATTTTAAAAGAAAAATCAACTCAGAAAATAACTGTTCCGGCATTATCTCCGGAAGCAACAAAAAAACTGCTTGAAATACTAAGAAGCAGGCTTTCAGAAGAAAAAATTGTAATTGATAATCCAAGAATTTCTCTTGAATCCTTTTTTCTTGATGTAATTAAAAAAGCAAATGAAGAAAAAGCAATAACTTCCGGAGCCGAATCCGGAGGGAAGATACCGGATTTCCTATATAAAAAAAATAATTTTAGCCAGCAGAAATGAAAGCTTTTTTCAGCATAAACAGAATTACTTTTCTTGCACTTACAAGATCATATGTATTCCAGACTGTTCTTGCCTTTCTGCTTCTATGTGTAATCGGGCTGCCGATGCTATTGTCCGGTGACGGAACCGCACTCAGCCATATAAAGCTTTCAATAGATTATACACTCAGCTTTGTTACATTCATACTTGTTTTTTCTATTCTCTGGACAAGCTGTACTGTAATGAATTCGGACCGTGATAAATACCAGCTTCATTTAGTGGTCGTAAAACCTGTGAGCAAAGTCACTGTATGGTTAGGCAAGTTCTTCAGCATTCTGGTGACACATACTCTGCTTCTCTTTATCAGCATGGCCGTTCTTTATCTTGTACTGCATTTTAATTTAAACTCTTCTACATATACCCAGAAACAGAGGGAAAAAGTTTATAATAAAATACTTACAGGCAGGAAAACAATTAAACACGATTTTTCAGGATTAAAACAGCTTTACAGAAAGAACTGGAAAGAAAAACTGGCTGCGCTGAAAAAAAGCGGGGAAGTATTAACTGACCGTAATAAGAAAGAATTAAGACAGGAAATTTACTTTCAGACACTTACCAATTCAGGACAGGTTGAACCAGGGAAAAGCAGCGAATTTATTTTTAAGAATATTAAAGAGGACTCATTAACAAATATCATTTTAAAATTCAGAATTTTTGTTGGAAATATAAAAATGATTTCCAAACAAAATAAACCTAAGGCTGCCGGAGCATGGGAAATTTTTGATCCCAGGACTAAAAAATATAATAAAATAAAAGGATCACTGCAGGATTATACTTCAAATATTTTTTATGAATTAAAGCTTCCTGCAGGGTGCCTTTCAAAGGACGGTACAGCAAAACTTCGTTATATAAATAAAGCTGAATCTGTTTCTGTTTTTTTCCAGATAACAGAAAGTCCCGTTCTTTATATAACAGAAGTTCCCTTTCTTAATAACTATTTGAGGGCATTTATAGTTATATTTTTATCCCTTGTACTGATCACAGGGCTCGGCTGCGCATTGGGTGGTGTTTTTTCTTTTCCTATTGCAGTTATTACTGTTGCCGCTTACCTGGTAATCGGTTCAATATCCAACTTTGTAACACTGTCCTCAAAGAGCGCGCTGGATATTAAAAAAGAACAAAGCTTTGAAAAAAGTTTAACCGATTTTCTTCTTTCAGTTATTATCCCTTTAAGCAGGTTTGACACATCGGACGAATTATCGAGCGGGATACTGATTGAAAAAAGTAAAATTTTCGATCTGCTTTTCTTTCTTATCCTCTGTAAAGAGTTTCCTTTGCTTTTCCTTTGTATTTATATTTATTCAAAAAAAGAATTGGGGCTAATTACTAAAAAATGAAAAAAATATATAATAAGATTCTTTTATTAATAATCATAATAATCACTCTTTTCTGTATATATAAAATAGAGTTAAAGCTTAATAAAATTAGAAAAGAAAAAAAGCTTGTAGAATCAAGTGTTGTATATAATGCACCTCCTATAATAGCCTTTACTACAGTTGCCCTTGGGGGGTTTAGGGGGATTATTGCTGATATCTTATGGTTGCGCGCTTCTCTTCTTCAAACACAGGGCAAGTATTTTGAGATGGTACAGCTTGCCTCCTGGATTAGTAAACTGCAGCCCGGATTTACCGGTTCTACAACCTTTTTCGCCTGGAATATGGCATATAATATTTCAGTGACTTTCGCGAATCCAAAGGACAAATACCGATGGGTCGAGAACGGTCTGAATCTGCTTATTGATGCTATAAAAAATACTCCCAATAAAATCGGTTTATATTCTGAAACTGCCTGGTTATACCTGCATAAATTTGGGTACGTTTATGATTCTTCATATAAATACTACAGATACCGGCTTGCTAAAAGTATGTTTAAAGTTACCGGTACATGGCATCCGGACTGGAAGGCCTACGCAGATATACCCGAAAATAAAGAAGATATGATGTTGCTTTTGGAAAATAAATACAATGTTAAAGATACCGATATCTCAACTTTTAAACTGCTTGAACACCTGGAAAAGCATGACGACCTTCCAGATAACTTCAAATCAAATTTAAAAAGTGATAAAGCTGCAAATTCTGTAGAATTGTTCTTAAGGAAAATGCGGCTCAAAAATAATTTTTATATGGAACCCGAAAAAATATTAAAAATTAACAGTACCTTAGGCCTGCTTGACTGGAACCTATGGCAGGCTCATGCAATATACTGGTTATTCAACGCGCCTCAAAAACCTTTGCCGAAGAATAGGGAATTTGTTTCATTCTTATTTTTAGCTTTAAAGCAGACCCTGAAAAACGGTAAGCTTCTTTTATTTGATAAGGACAATTACAAAGCAATATATACAGGACCTAACTTAGGTATTATTAAAAAAAGCAGTGAGTTCCTGAAACGAAATATTTTAGAAACAGAACATAAAGAATTATACAAACAAAAATATAAAATATTCATAGAAGAGGCTATTATTCAGCTCTTTGCTTCAGGAGAATTTCAGCAGGCTGAAAAATTATTAAAAATTATTAAAAAAATTTACCCGGAGGACAAAATTTATCAAAACGGATTAAGATCTTTTATCAATAAAGCTATACCTTTCAAGTTCTTCCTCCATGATAAGACAGCTATATCTGCGCTGATAAAAAGAAACCTGAAGCTTTCAAATATATACAAATATAGAAACGATTTTAAACATTCTAATGGGCGCAGGAATTTCGCACTCTTCTTATATGAAGCTTATAATTCAAGTTCTCCCGATGATAAACTAAAATCCTTTTACAAATTTCAGAAAGCCGCTAAAGTTCAAAAGATAGAAAAATATTTAATCGAGCATTAGATAATTCTTTGCATAAAATTTAAACAACGGAGACAGAAAGAATAATGGATATCGAAACCTTTATAATAGACTATATAAGCAGTCAAAATAAAAAATTCACACTTAACGACATAAAAGATAAACAGCCCGGAAGCCAGCAGGTTCCCGATAAGATACTTGTTGATTATTTAGAAGAAAGCAGTTTAATTTTTATAATGGGAAAAAATGGCTTTAAGGAATATTTGCCAAGACATTTATTCTTTAACGGTTCATCATTTATAATTTCCCCTTCTGAAGAGGAGATTAATAAAGGTATCCTCTTTCCGGGTCACAAATTTATTCCGTTTTATAATCCGGCCCTTTTCCCTTGTGAATCTTTCACTATTTCGACACCCGAAACTGATGTAATCGGAACGACCCGGATAAACTGCAGAATAAAAGACCTATATAAATATTATTTTCTATTGGGGGCAGAAAGTATTATAGACAACTTTGTCGCCGATTACCCTGAAAATAAAAAGCTTTTGGAAAGACCTGAAAACAAAATTAAAATTACTGTTTTTGATTTCAAAAACCTATATCGCAAGCATTCTTTTTTCGAAGGCGATTATCTTAAATTCGAAGTAGCAGACTGGTCAAAAGGAAGTTTCTCTGTATCTGTTCTTAAAAAAGAAAGTATTCAGGAAGAAACAAAAAAATTTATAGATAAACTTGAAGCCTCACTTTACTGCGTTTTTGAAAAATGCGGCATATGGTTAGATATACCTGAACAGCTTGCCCACGCATATTTTGAAAGCGACAATGACCTTGTTAATAAACCGGTATTATCGATAGACGAATTTGTTGATGAAAGCGAAGGTGTACAGGTTAAATTTAATGAAAACCAGACTGTATTATGGTATCCGGACAAAGAAGAGGATAAGAAGGAAAACGCAACTGAATTATTGAGCCTCTCCAGTGGAACTCTCGAATCAATTGACAGTATACTCAAAGAATGTTCAAATTTTGTTACCTCTGTAGAACTTACAGCTTTCATCAAAGACTCGCTCCAGAATGAAATCTCCGAACCTGAACAAATTTTATCAAGATGTTTTCCTGAGGCTAAACCGCAATTTATTGATAATACACAAAAAGTAGCATTTCATAACCAGTTTGAAGAAATACTTGAGAATTTGGCAAAAGATTTTGTTAAAGATGATCCCAAAATAGCAGAGATAAGATCAGAAATACTATATCAACTGGAAGACTTTTATTCATTTTTTGACAATCGGATTAAAGAAACCGGCACAGAAATAGATATGGACAGTATAAATCAGAATATTTTATACATTAGAAAAATACTTACACATCTTAATATTGAAAATCTGGCTTATACTAATGATGAGGAAATTGAGCAGCTTGACAACTTAGTATTTAAGATTCTTTCTGAATTTAACCGGGACATTGAATATTTAGAATAGCCAATAGGCTTTTTTAGCAAAAAAAAAGTTTAAAGCTTTAGACTTGATATATAAGAGGTTATAATATTGTAATCTTTTTACAGCTGTTATTAATTTTAAACTGCATTAATGAATTTTAAATATAATGGAAGAAAAAGTACCAAAATTAAAAATTCTCTCTTCAGAAAGCAGAGGTAAAGCTTTATCCCTGAATAAAAAAGAATTGACCTGCGGACGCGCCAAAAGCAACGACCTGGTTCTTGACGACTCCTCAATCAGCTCAAAACACTGCAAATTTATAGGGGATGAGATGGGATATACGGTTAAAGATGAAGGCAGTACAAACGGAACCTTTGTTAATAATATAAAAATTACAAACAAATCATTAAAAGACGAAGATATTATAACTTTAGGCAATGTTGAAATGCTTTATGACAGTGGTTATTTCAAGCAGAAAAAAGAAAAGAAGAAATCTTCCAAAGCAGCAATAAGCCTCGGTAACGATCAAATTAATATTCCCGTCGGTGAAATGCAAAATTTTTCTCCATTCGCAAAGAAAAAAAATTCAAAACTTTTTTTCTTAAAAAGATTGATGCTTTTTGTATGTGTCGGACTGGTAATATTTGCCGCAGGACTGCTCATATACATATTATTTTCTTCTGTATAATAAATATTCTACTTTATCGGAAGCAATATTAAGAAGAATTATATTTCTTACTATAAAAGAGAGTTGTTAATATAAATCACACTGCTATATTATACGTTCTTTTTGATTTGTATATTATTATAATTATAGGATGTAAAAATGGATGATAAACAGAAAAATAATAAATTTAAGCCGACCATGCCCGGAGGTAAAAAACCCGTACCGATTGCTCTTATTATATGGTTTTTAATTTTTGCAACTGCAATTTCCTTTTTCCTCTTTTCGACAAAACATCAGAAAGCTAAACAACTTGACCAGGGGACTTTCGAAAGAGAGCTCGTTGCAGGAAATATTAAAACTGTTGTTCTTACTCCCGATACTCAAAATACTATGACTGTTGAAGGTGATTATCAACCTTCCAATTCCGCAAAGGATGTTAAATATCAGTCAAGAGTTATTTATTCCAACAGCCTCGACAGACTTTTAAGAGATGACACAACCGGAAAGTATAAACTTGATGTTGAAGTTAAAAGTAAAGATACCTGGTTTGGCAATATAATGTACTTTTTTATGCTTGGTATTTTGCCGGTAGTCCTGCTCTACCTGCTATTTTCAAGACAGGTAAAAAGCGCCGGAAAAGGAGCAATGCAGTTCGGTAAAAACAAGGCAAGAATGATATCTCCTGAGCAGAATAAAATTAGATTTGATGATGTTGCTGGAGCTGACGAAGCAAAAGAGGAAACAAAAGAGATAATGGATTACTTAAAAAATCCTTTAAAGTTTCAAATGCTTGGGGCAAAAATCCCCAAAGGTGCAATGCTTGTGGGCCCGCCGGGAACTGGAAAAACCATGCTTGCCAAGGCCATTGCAGCTGAAGCCGGTGTCCCGTTTTTTGCAATAAGTGGATCTGACTTTGTCGAAATGTTTGTCGGCGTGGGAGCCAGCAGAGTTAGAGATATGTTCGAACAGGCCAGAAAATGTTCACCAAGCCTGATTTTTATTGATGAAATAGATGCTGTGGGCCGTTCACGTTTCTCCGGAATCGGTGGCGGACATGATGAACGTGAACAGACTCTAAATGCTATGCTTGTTGAAATGGACGGACTTGAAACCAAGGAAAGTGTAATTGTTCTTGCTGCTACAAACAGGCCCGATGTACTTGACCCTGCATTAATCAGACCAGGTCGTTTTGACAGACAGATTGTACTTGATCTGCCGGATATTAACGGAAGAAAACAAATCCTTCAAGTCCATGCAAATAACATTAAAGTAGATGATACCGTTGATTTGACTATTATTGCCAAAGGTACACCTGGGTTCAGCGGTGCTGATCTAGCAAATCTTATTAACGAAGCGGCCATACAGGCAGCAAAAGCCAACAGAGATGCAACCTGCCATGCCGACATGGAGGAGGCTAGAGATAAAGTTTGCTGGGGAAGAGAAAGAAGAAGTAGAAAAATCAGCGAAAAAGAGAAAAAAATCACAGCATATCACGAATCCGGCCATACTCTTGCACAACTTTACTGCGAATTCTCCACTCCGCTCCATAAAGTTACTATTATCCCCAGGGGCGCTGCTTATTTAGGTGCTACTTTCCAGCTTTCGGAAGAAGACAGATACACTCAGAACAAACTGGAAATGGAAGATATGATGATCGGCCTTATGGGGGGGCGTTCTGCTGAGGAAATTATTTTCGGCAAAGAAAATATTACAAGCGGCGCCGCTGCAGATATTAAACAGGCTACAAAAATTGCTAAAGATATGGTCTGCTCCTTCGGTATGAGCGAAAAACTCGGAGAAATAGCTTATGGCTCAAGGGATGAACAAATTTATGTCGGAAGAGAAATAACTAAATCTGAAGACTATAGCGAAGATACAGCAAGAGAACTCGACATAGAAGTAAGAAATATTGTTAAAAAAGCAAAAAACAGAGCTTATAAAATTCTCGAAGAACATAAAGACCAGTTGATTCTGTTATCTGAAACATTGCTTGAAAAAGAAACAATGACCGCAAAAGATGTAAAAATTCTTTTAGGCATGGCAAAAGAAGAAGATTTCGTAAAACCTCCGGGTTCCTCTTTAAAAGAAAGAGAAGTCACCAAAAATGAACAAAAAGAAGATAACCCGGAAAAACAAACCGATGAAATAGACAGTTCCGGGACCGGACAACAAAAAACTTCTGAAGAAACTGAAGAGAAAAAACAGACTAACGAAAACAAAACTGAAACTGAAAAAAAAGTATCAGACGAAAAAGTTCAAAAGCAAAACCAGGAAGAAATAACTGAAAAAGACGATTCGTAAGTTAACCTGATCTATTCATAAAAAAGTGAAAAATGATATTAGTTATTTATTATAAGGCTATTATATCTTTTATGCGAAAAACTTTGTTTTTCTTAGTTTTTTTCACTTTTTTACCAAGGGTGTGCCGGTTTTACCGTATCTACTTCGTTAACTGCAACTCAAGTGCTGTCGCATGACTTGTTTGAAGTACAAAGTACATACCAGTCATACGACAGCACATGGCTTCGTTTTGTTGCCTTGTAGCTACAACAGACACATGAATAATTCAGGTTAAGGTGAACATTTACTGTAGAATTTTTTACTTTGAAAAGGGGGTTATTTATGGAAAATGTTGTAATAATTGGAAGCGGACCCGCCGGCTATACAGCTGCTATTTACTGCGCAAGAGCAGATTTAAAACCAGTTGTAATCGCCGGACAGCTTCCCGGTGGACAATTAGTACAGACTACTGATATTGAAAATTATCCGGGTTTTCCCGATGCAGTCGGGGGCGTGGATCTGATGATGAATTTTCAAAAACAGGCAGAAAGATTCGGCACGGAAGTTATCTATGACAGCGTAGAGTCTGCAGATTTTAAAGATAAAGGCCCTCATAAAGTAAAACTTGGAAACGGGAATGAAATTGAAAGCAGGGCTGTAATAATTGCTACGGGCGCTTCACCAAAATGGCTCGGGCTTGAAGACGAAAAAAGACTTCAGTCAAAAGGAGTCAGTTCATGTGCGACATGTGACGGCGCATTCTATCGTGATGTACCTGTTGTTGTCGTAGGCGGCGGAGATTCCGCAATGGAAGAAGCCGGGTTTTTAACAAAGTTTGCAAGCAAAGTCTATGTCATCCATAGAAGAGATAAATTACGCGCTTCAAAAATTATGGCTGACAGAGCTTTGAACAACAAAAAAATTGAATTTGTATGGAACTCTGTTGTAACAGCTATCTCGGGAAAAGACGAAGTTGAATCAGTAACAGTTAAGAATGTTAAAACTGAAGAGGAAGATGAAATTTCCTGCAAAGCCTATTTTGCCGCACTTGGACACATTCCTGCTACAGAAAAGTTTAAAAACATCAATAAGGATGAAAAAGGTTATATACTTCTTGAAAAAGCCACTTCTGAAACAAATTTAGAAGGAGTTTTTGCTGCAGGGGACTGCGTCGACGGAGTATATCAGCAGGCTGTTACCGCAGCCGGCATGGGATGCAGGGCCGCACTTGATGTAGAAAAATGGCTTGAAGCAAATTTTTAAACTTTATAAAATATTAATCAGCATAACTTTTCGCATACGAAGCTGAATTCTTTCTGAAATATTACGAAGTCAAAGCATCCAATTTCTTGAGAAACAGTTTTTAATATTTCGATTAATCTGTAATACAGCATGAACATCGGAGGTTGTTTTGCCAGGAAAAACAATTTTAATTTTTTTATTTTCTATCCTTATTTTTAATGTTACCGCCTATTCATCCTCTTTTAAAATTCGCTCTACCTGGCTCAATGGTCAGGAATACGTCTATATGAAGGACATTGCCCGTTTTTATGGAATGTCTTTACTAAGAGAAAAAACTTCATGCAGCCTGAAAAGTAAATACTCTAAAATATTATATAAATACAATTCCAAACTATGCAGAATTAACGGGGTTACTGTTTATAACTCGCTTCCGGTAAAAGTCAGGAAAATTGGAAACTCATGGCTTGTTCTTTTAAGCAGAAAAGACTTTCTGTTACTGCTCGACCCGATATTGAGAGAAAAGCCGCTCGTAAAACAGAATGTGAAAACCGTTGTAATAGACCCGGGTCACGGCGGGAAAGACTGCGGTGCTGTAGGCTCTAAAACAAAAGAAAAAGATATTGTACTTCAGGTTGCTCGAAGGCTTTCAAAAATTCTTAAGAAATCGGGGTACAGGGCTGTCTTAACACGGAACAGAGATGTTTTCCTTACTTTGTCACAACGCCCGGCTGTTACTGCTAAATATAATGGAGATATATTTATATCCATCCACTGTAATTCGGTTAATTCCGACGCTGAAGGTATAGAAACTTTTATCTACACTCCACAGGGCACAAAGTCCACTTACGGCGGAAAAACCTCCGGCCATGAAAACGGCAATAAATATAATAAAAACAATTCCAGGTTAGGGTACTGTATTCAAAAATACCTTACTATAATGAAAACTCCTGACCGGGGGCTGAAACATTCCAGATTTAAAGTATTAAGGTTAAGCTCGAAACCTGCTGTACTGATTGAGCTGGGATTTGTCTCTTCTGAAACTGAGCAGAAAAAACTAATGACTCCGAATTACCAGTACCTTTTAGCTTACAGGATTGCACAGGGGGTTAATAAATATGCCTGTGCTGTAAAGCATTAACCCAAGCTGTACTTTTCGAGCTTAAACTTCTATCAGAGTTACTCCTTCTCTTCCTGATATATTCAGGTTCTCCCCGTAATAGCATTTTTTTATAAATGAATTGGATGCCGCATATTCCCTAATCCCCCGCCTTAAAATCCCCTGTCCGAGCCCATGAACGACCATAATAGAGCTGTATTTACCGGAATACATAGCCCTTTCCAGTTCGAGTATTGCGTCTTCAAGAGTATAGCCGTGCAAATCCAGTACTAAATCATAAAAAAAATTGTGGTTTTGTTTCTTTTTAGCCATTTTCCCTCGGAGTAGCTGAACTCAGGATACAGTTAGCCTTTTCGGATTTTTTCTTTTTCCTGTTCCATTTTCGAATCCAAAGATGCTAATTCTACAGTTAAGTCTGATTTTATCTGTTCTACTTCAGAAATGTCGCCCGAGTTCTTCTGTATCTTGTTTTGTGCTGCAATATTTGCTTCAATTTTTTTTGCTTTATATTTTTTTTCTATTTCTGATATTTGCTTCTTCTGTTCCTCGGTTAACTTTGTGACCTCTTTCACACCGCTTCTTTCTAATGCCCGTTCATAAGCACTTTTCATGTAATAAACTCCTTATCTATAATATTTTAGAAATTAAGTATTTTACTGCTCCATCCTTTGTTTCATCATTTCAATATCGTAAAAATATAGAGAATTCAAAGTAAGCCCGTGAGTTATTTCACTGTTTAAAATTTTCAGCCTGAATTCTTCTAAAGGTATGAGCAGTGTCTCTATATCTTCAGCACTGTCAAACTCAGTTTCGTGTTTTAATTCAGCATTTTCAACTAAAACAGTATAACAGTAATTACCCTGCAGCGCCGGATTTGGACAAACTTTACCTAAAAGCGCTGCACTGCTTCCAACATACCCGGTTTCCTCCCTCAGCTCTCTAACACCGGCAGCTACAGGAGATTCATCCTGCTCCACTAACCCCCCGGGGACTTCAAGCTCAGTCTTTTTTGAACCGTAACGAAACTGTTTTACCATAACAATCTCTTTATTTTTTGTTACTGCCACTACCGTCACCCAGTTATGCGGACAATCAATTGTGTAAAAGTTCCACTGACTGTTATTTCTGGCACATACAGCGTTTTCCTTATAAATGTCGAAAACGGGAGTTTTCAGCAGTCTCTCTCTTTTAAGGATCTTCCATGAGTCATTATTATTCATATTTCAATTATGGTCAATGCGTTCAATTTGTCGTGTATTTGCAAAATTGAACTATTTATTTTCTTTCTCTTTTTTAGCAATTTTTATATAATCTTTAAGTTCATCCATAAACATGTAAAACTCGTCTGATTTTATCTGCTGTGCAGCATCACTGCAGGCATTTACCGGCTCGGGGTGGGATTCTACGAGAAGGCCGTCGGCACCGGCCGCAAGCGCTGCTTTTGCGAGAGGCAGAACAAGAGAAACCTTTCCCGCTGCATGGCTTGGGTCAACTACTACAGGGAAATGGCTTTCCTGTTTAGCAACTGCAACTGCACCAATGTCAAGTGTGTTTCTGGTAGCAGTCTCAAAAGTTCTTATACCGCGCTCGCATAATATTACATCCGGACAGCCGTTTACCAGCAAGTATTCCGCGGCCGCAAGCCATTCGCTTACATTAGTTGACATACCTCTTTTCAGCAAAACGGGCTTTTCAGCTTTAGAGACCATCTCCAGCAAATGATAATTCTGGCAGTTCCTTGCTCCAATTTGCAGACAGTCGGCTGTTTCGGCAATCCTGTCAATATGTGTTACACCTACAACTTCTGTTACTACTCCGACCCCGAACTCATCTTTCATCGCCTGAAGGATTTCGAGACCCTTTTCTCCTAATCCCTGAAAAGCATAGGGGGATGTTCTCGGTTTGAACGCTCCGCCCCGTATAATTTTTACTCCTGTAGCAACAAGGTCTTTAGTTACCTGTTTCATCTGCTCATATGATTCAACAGCGCAGGGCCCGGCAATTACCTGCACATGTCCGGCCCCGATCAATTCTCTTCCGATTTTTACAGCTGTATTCTCCTGATGGTACTCTCTGCTTGCCAGTTTATAGGATTTCTGTATCGGGAGTACATTCTGAATAAACTCATAATTTTTAAGCCGTTCCAGTGACTGATGAAGTATTTCGTCTCCCACAGCACCGATTACCGTATTCTCTATACCCTTAATAATTCTGGGTTCATACCCCAGCTTTCTTATCAACGAAGAGACTTCATTGACATTTGCTTCTGTAGCGTGAGGCTTAAAAACAATTATCATTTCATATATCCTTATTTAACTGTTTACAGCAAATTTATTCATCAAAAAAATTTACACCCATTGGCGGTATTTTGGGATTCGGTTTGGTCCCGCACAGACGGTCTCCGGCATCTCCGAGCCCCGGAACAATATAAGCGTTCTCATCAAGTTTTTCATCAATTGAAGCAGTATATACATCGATATCCGGATGAGCGCTGCACATTTTTTCAATCCCTTCCGGAGCAGAGATCAAACACATAAACTTAATTTTCTTTACTCCGATAGATTTCAGTTTACCGGCTGCTGCGACCGCACTGCCTCCGGTTGCGAGCATCGGATCAATAAGTATAATAGTTCTCTCAGTACTGTCTACAGGAAGCTTAAAATAATAAGTGGCAGGTTTAAAGGTTTCCTCATTTCTCGCCATCCCAATATGTCCGATTCTTGCGGATGGCATAATTTTCAGAAATCCATCAAGCATACCCACACCAGCTCTGAGTATCGGTACAAGTACCGGCTTTTTCCCAGCCAGTATTTTTGATTTGGCTTTCATTAAAGGAGTTTCAACTTCGACTTCCGTTAACGGGAAATCTTTTGTCAGCTCGCATGCCAGAAAAACCCCCACTTCATCAACAAGCTCTTTGAAGTCTTTCTTGTTTGTATATTTATCTCTTATGAAAGTCAGTTTATGCTGTACAAGAGGATGTTCTATTACGTGAAGATTCGGATATTTTTTTAATAGTTTCTCCATTTTATTACTCTCTGTCTATAATTATTTCTTTGTAGGATTTGCCCGGCGGAATCATCGGCAGTACATGTTCATAATACTGGGTATGAATATCCAGGATAAAAGGCCCGTCAGCTTCAAGCATTTCTTTTACAGCATCTTCAAGCTCGCTTTTTTTATAAACTTCCCTTCCCGGGATCATATACCCTTTAGCAATCGTACAGAAATCGGGATAAGGACGTTTTACCCTTTGGTTCACCAGTACTGTATCACCTCTCTGGCTTCCGTAAAATCTGTCTTCCCACTGAGCCACCATTCCCAAATGCTGATTATTGAGAATAACAATTTTTACATTTACCTCATATGAATGCACTGTTCCCAGTTCCTGAATATTCATCTGAAAACTTCCGTCACCGGAAATACATATTATGTTTTTATCAGGATATGCTACCTTTGCCCCGATTGCCGATGGAAGTCCGAACCCCATCGCACCAAGACCGCCGGAAGTCAAAAGCTGTCTGGGTTTTGTATAATTGAAATACTGTGCCGCCCACATCTGATGCTGGCCTACACTCGGTACAATTACAGCGTCTCCGCCGGAAAGCCTGTAAATCGTGTCAATTACTTTCTGCGGGAGCAGCTCTTTTGTTTTTTTATTATACGTCAACGGATATTTTTCTTTCCATTCTTTTAACTGTTTGTGCCATTCCGCATACTCTTTTTTAAACGGTTTCTCGTTTAAACGGCTCAGAAAGTATTTTATATCACTGATGATCCCGATATCTGCCCGTTTATTTTTATTAATTTCGGAACGGTCGATATCTATATGCACTATTTTTGCACCTGCGGCAAACTTTTTCAGGGGGCCTGTCACCCTGTCATCAAATCTTGCCCCGAAAGCCAGCAGCAAATCGCATTCATTTGCTGCATTATTCGCATACACCGAACCGTGCATACCCAGCCATTTCAATGACAGAGGATCATCCTCCGGAAAACCTCCGACTCCCATTAGGGTAGTAACTACAGGTATATTGTAGCTTCTTGCAAATTTTGTCAGCTCCTCAGATGCTTCTCCGGTTATTATACCGCCTCCGGCATATATACAGGGCTTTTCTGAATTTGCTATAGCTTCTTTTACTGTTTCAATTTCAACATCTGAAGCTTTTTTAAAAGGGCTGTATCCTCTAAGCTGAAGCTCAACGTCCAGCTCAGGTATTACTTTCTGCTGCTGTACATCCTTTGGTACATCAATCAGAACAGGCCCCGGCCTTCCTGTATTTGCTATGTAGAATGCCTCTTTGACTGTTTTTGAAATATCCCTGGCATCCATAACAAGATAACTGTGCTTAATAATCGGCCGTGTCATGCCTATAATATCTGTTTCCTGAAATGCAGTTTTTCCTATAAGCTGTTTAGGAATCTGTCCCGTCAGGATAACTAATGGAACTGAATCCATATACGCATCGGCTATTCCTGTTAACAGATTTGTTGCGCCGGGTCCGCTTGTCGCCATGCAGACACCTGACCTGCCGCTTACTCTTGAATAACCGGCTGCAGCAAAAGCTCCTCCCTGTTCATTCCTAGGCAAAATAACATCTATACTGGAATCACACAGGGCCTGATGAAATTCCATAGAAGCTCCGCCGGGATAAGCAAAAACAACATCAACGCCTTCGCGTTCAAGGCATTTAATAGCTATTTCCGCTCCCTTCATTTCCTTTCTCCAGTTATCCTGTTTTCTATTTTCATCTTTACTGTCAGTCATATTTTCCCTCATTTTTTTATATAAAGTTATAAGAATTTAGTATGAATAATATGTTTTTACAAAAAAAATTTCAATAATATCAGTAAAGATATTACCGTATTTAATCGTATATGCATTGAAGTTGTGATATATGCTGCAAAAGAATATTGTTTCTGATCCTAAATCGTTGCCCTAAATCCTAATCTTGATCCTAATCTTGATCCCAATCAATCTTCAAACATGGACAAACATCCAGTATACACAAGTGTATGCAGTTTTATTGTTTTTGTTCTTTGTAACTGAACTTGGGTATGTAATTAATTTTTCTAAAACTAATTCGTTTTTGGTATATATTTTTTAAAAACTAAAAAAACTAAGGTAATTGGGGTCGTTGTTAACTAATTATCTAATAATAAATTAGATAGATAATTATATTTTATTATTTGCCTCTTAAACTGTTAATTTTTAACATAAATTAGCTATTTAATATTTCTAGTAAAATATGCTGCTTCT